>CAXTWJ010000028.1:14465-14780 GCA_964247925.1 uncultured Sphingomonas sp. | reverse complement strand
TGGTCGGGGGGCGGCAGGTGGGGGGCGGGGGCGAGCGGGCCCGCGCCGGCGCCCGTGCGATCGGCGATCCGGGACAGCGTGTCACCCGGACGCACCGTGTAGGCGCCGGCCTCCACGCGTTCCGCGTCGGGGGTGACGGGGCGTGCTTCCCAGGCCGGGCGCGGCGCGGGCAGGGCGGTGACCCGGTCATCGTCGGCGGGCGGGCTATCCCCCTGCCCCGGCGACCCGTCGCGGTCGGGCGTGGATGCCTCGTCCGGGTAGGGCTGTTCCGGCGGCGGCCGGTCCGGATAGCGCTGCGCGCGCGGCCCCGGTGGC
>CAXTWJ010000028.1:12425-14455 GCA_964247925.1 uncultured Sphingomonas sp. | reverse complement strand
TGAACCGGCTGGAGCCGGCGTGAAGCGGGCGGCTGGTCGATGCTGGGGATGCACGCGGTAAGCGCGCCCCCCAGCAGAAGCGCCAGCGCCGCCCGCTTCACGCCGGCTCCAGCCGGTTCAGCCCGCCTAGATAGGGCTGCAGCGCGGGCGGCACCGCGACCGAGCCGTCCGTCTGCTGGTAGTTCTCCAGCACCGCCACCAGCATCCGCCCGACCACCAGGCCCGAGCCGTTGAGGGTGTGGACGAAGCGCGTGCTCTTTTCCCCCTCCGGCCGGTAGCGCGCATTCATGCGCCGCGCCTGGAAATCGGTGCAGGTCGAGCAGCTGCTGATCTCGCGATAGCGGTCCTGCCCGGGCAGCCAGACCTCGAGATCGTAGGTGCGCGCGGCCGAGAAGCCCATGTCGCCCGTGCAGAGCTTCATGCGACGATAGGGCAGCTCGAGGCGGGTCAGCACGTCCTCCGCCGCCGCCGTCATGCGCTCGTGCTCGGCCTCCGACTGGTCGGGGGTGACGATCGAGACCATCTCCGCCTTCTCGAACTGATGCTGGCGGATGAAGCCGCGCGTATCGCGCCCCGCCGCGCCGGCTTCGGAGCGAAAGCAGGGGGTGAGGGCGGTGAAGCGCAGCGGCAGCTCGGCGGCGTTCAGGATCTTCTCGCGCACGATGTTGGTCAGCGGCACCTCGGCGGTGGGGATCAGCCAGCGATCGTCGGTCGTGCGGAACAAGTCGTCGGCGAACTTTGGCAGCTGGCCGGTGCCGAACAACGCCGCCTCGCGCACCAGCAGCGGCGGCACGACCTCCTCATAGCCGTGGTGGCGCGTCAGCACGTCCAGCCCGAACTGGCCCAACGCGCGGTTGAGCCGCGCCGCGTGGCCGCGCACCAGCGTGAACCGCGCGCCCGCGATCGCGACGCCGGTCTCGAAATCGAGGCCCAGCGCCGGGCCGATCGCGTCGTGTTCGCGAACGGGAAAGTGGAACTGCGGCTTGCAGCCGCGTTCGTGGACTAACTCGTTATCGTTCTCATCGGCACCGTCGGGCACGTCCGGGGCGGGCAGGTTGGGCAGCGCGGCTAGCGCCTCATCCAGCTCGACACCGAGCCGGACCGCATCGTCGTCTAGAGAAGCCCCACCAGCTTTCAAACTACTTACCGCAGCGCTAAGCTCGGAGGCTGCCGCTTCATCTTTCCTAGCCTTAGCCTGTCCAATCTCCTTTGAGAGGCGATTTCGTATCGCTTGGTTAGCCTGCGCAATACTGATGCTTGCTCGGCGGGTTTCATCCAGTTCAATGAGCCAATCAACGTCAGCATTCACTGATCGTCGAGCTAAACCTTCCTGGAAGGCAGCGGGATCGTCGCGGATCAGGCGGATGTCGTGCATGGCGGCCGGGCTATGGCGGCGCGGGCTGGTGCGCGCAACCCGGGGGCGAGGCGGGGCGTTGGGCGGGGCGTAACAACAAGGAGTGATCGCCCATGGAACTGGCCCCCAACAGCGTCGTGCTGGTCGCCGACGGCCGCAAGCTTCTGTTCCTGCGCAACGAGGGCGATGCCGCCTACCCGAACCTGACGGTGGAGACGGCGGAGGAGCACCCCAATGCGGCGACGCGTGATCAGGCGACCGATGCCGCAGGCCGCGCGTCGAACACCAGCCCGGCGGGACGCAACGGGCAGACTGGCAGCTCGATGGAACCGACCGATTTCCACCAGATCGAGGAGGATCGGTTCGCGGCCGAGGCGGCGGAGATGCTGCGCAAGCGCGCGCTGGCCAACGACTTCGAGAAGCTGATCATCGTGGCGCCGCCCAAGACACTGGGCGAGCTGCGCAAGCACTATCACAAGGAGGTCGAGAGCCGGCTGACGGGCGAGCTGGCGAAGGACCTGACCGGGCATACGATCCCGGACATCGAGGCCGCGCTGCAGGCGGCGTAGCGGCGCGTCGGCGCCGGGGTGAGGCGTTGGGTAGGGGGATCGGCCCCCATGATCAGCCGGTATGTAGTAGAAGGGCCCCGGCGGCCCCCCGCCGCGGGGCGGACGTG
>CAXTWJ010000028.1:9856-12415 GCA_964247925.1 uncultured Sphingomonas sp. | reverse complement strand
CATCGCGATCGCGAGCAGCGGGAAACCCTGGTTCCCGTTGAGGAAGCCGAACAGCACGATGCCGGCGAACAGCGAGGCCAGCGGCATGCCGATGAGGACGCCGACGGCGAACTTCTTCGGATCGGGCGCGGTCGAGGACAGCGCGCAGGTCGAGGCGCCCTGGACCAGCGCGGACGAGGTCTGCGGCAGGCCCGAGAGGAGCGTGACGGCGGCTGTGCGCCCGGAGCCGAGCGCCCCCCGCCACGCCGCTCCGACCGCGAGGGCGAGACAAAGATCCAGCGCAATGTTCCTCAAAGCCAGCGCTCCAGCACCACGGCAAAGAGTAGCGAGCCGGGGGCGCCCCGCCGGCCCCGCGGGGGCTGCCCGACGAGCTGGACGAGCTCGACGACGAACTGGACGAGGACGAGCTTGCCCCGCCCGTGGACGAGATGTTGCCGCCACCGGTTGAGGACGTGCTGGACGACCCGTTGGACGAGAAGCCGCCGGACGTGGACCAGCCGTCACTGGATGACCCGTATCCGCTCGATCCGTTCTGATTTTGGTTCTGGTTCTGGTTTTGATTTTGGTTCTGGGATTGCTGGTTCGAGTTGTTGTTCGTGTTGTTGTTTGTCGCGTTCCCGCCGGCGCCACCGTTGGCGGTGTTGCTGTTGGTGTTGGTCGCGCTGCCGCCCGCGCCGCCGTTTCCGCCCGCGCCGCCGTTCGCCGTGTTCGTGGACGAATTGTTCGAGCTGTTGTTGTTGCTGCTCGAGTTCGCGTTGTTGATGTCCACCACCGCGCCGCCGGTCGAACTGGAGCTCGACACGTTGCCCGACGAGCTGACATTGCCCGACGACGACACGTTGCCCGACGAGGAGGACGATCCGCCGCTGGACGTGGACGAGATCACGATCGAGCCGCTCGATCCCCCGCCGCTGCCGCCCACGCAGCCGCCGCCGAAAAAGCCGCCCCCGCCGCCGAAGAAGCCGCCCGACCCGCCGACCACGACGGGGACACCGCCGCCGCCGCCACCGAAGGATTCGGGCACCGGCGTCGGCTGGTTGGCCACCGTGACCACCGCCGGTGGGCAGGACGATGTCGTCGTGGTGGTGACGATCCGGCGACCCGGATGAACGGACGCCACCTGGCGACGCACGACGCGCTTCACGACGCGGTGCTGCGCGACGCGATGCTTTTCCGCCACATGCACGGCACCCCCGCCGATCAGCGCGCCACCACAGGCGCAGGCGCAAAGTTTAGCCAAGGCCATCCGCACAGACATCGCATTCTTCCCCGTTGCCGCCACATCAGCCGATCAGCAGCATCCGCCGCTGCGATAACAGTGCAAAAGGAACCGTTAAGTTCAAGCGCGTTAACCACCTTAGTGGCCTTCGCGACCCGATACTGCGCCGGCGCAACCGGACGATCTGCCTTAATGTGCCACGCTGGGACAGCGCCGGCCCGAGCCAGCCAGTGATGCACGAAAGCGACGGTCGTGGGGCAACGTGCCCGCGCAACATAGGCTCGCTTGCGAGTGCTCGCGCGCAAGATTATAGGCGCGCCACCACTGGGGTGGCCCTTCGGTGACGGTGGCAGGGGCGCCGCCGACGGGCCGGAGGGAGAGCGGCATGGCGACTGTATTGCAGCGTTTCGACGAGGAGGCTGACCTCGTCGCGGCCAATGACGAGGCGCCGGGCTATCGGCCCAGCGCGGACGAGCCGTTCATGAGCCTGAAGCAGCAGACCTATTTCCGGGCCAAGCTGCTGGCCTGGAAGGAGGCGATCCGCCGCGAGTCCCAGGACACGCTGTCGCAGCTGCAGATCGACTCGCTGCGCGAGGCGGACCTCACCGACCGTGCAGCCAGCGAGACCGACTGGTCGATCGAGCTCCGGACCCGCGATCGTCAGCGCAAGCTGATCGGCAAGATCGAGGCGGCGCTGCGCCGGATCGACGAAGGCGAATATGGCTATTGCGAGGGGACGGGCGAGCCGATCAGCCTGGGCCGGCTGGAGGCGCGGCCGATCGCGACCATGACGGTGGAGGCGCAGGCACGGCATGAGCGCGCCGAGAAGGTATCTCGCGACGATTGACCGAACGCCCGTCCGATCGGGCGTCCGCTTAGCGTTTGGCTAAGCTTTTCAGCGCTATGCGCAGGACGTCAGAGGCGAAACGGGTTGGCGTATGGACAGGGTCGGGCAAGCAGGGCCGGTCGAGGCGGAGACGGCGGGCACCAGTGCCCGTCGCCTGACCCGCGACAGCCTGTTCCTGTCCGCCGCGCTGCAGCTTGCCGGGGACGCGATCGTGCACGATGTCCGGGTCCGCAACCTGTCCGAAGGCGGCCTGATGGCGGAGCTGGGCACGGCCGTCGCGCAGGGCACGGCCGTGTCGCTGGAAATGCGCGGGCTGGGCACGCTGACGGGCACGGTGGCCTGGTGCACGCGCGGCCGGATCGGCATCGCGCTGGACACGCCGATCGATCCGCGGCGCGCGCGCAAGCCCGTGGGCACGGGCACGACCACGCCGACCTATGTCAAGCCGATCCTGGTCGGGCGCGCGCCCCGGCGAGAGCGACCCCCGCCCCCC
>CAXTWJ010000028.1:0-9846 GCA_964247925.1 uncultured Sphingomonas sp. | reverse complement strand
ATCATCAGCGAGAATGTCGGCGCGGTGCCGGTGGCGCAGGGCGCGGGCGCGCTGGGCGAGGCGTCCCCGTCCACGCTGGGCGGCGCCCTCCAGTTCACGTCTCCCACGCCGTCCCGCGACTTCGACGTCGCCGCGGGCGCCATCCGCTATGCGCTGTCAGCCGTCAAGGGCGCCGGCGAGGCCCAGGTTCAGTCGCTGATCGCGACGCGCGCCGGCCGGCCGGCTCAAAGATGCCCGATGGCTTCCTTCAGCTTCAGCTTCTGCTTCTTCAGCGTCGCGATCAGGCCCTGGTCCGGCTGAGGCCGGCCATTTTCCTCGGCGAGTCGCTGATCAAGCGTGGCGTGCTTGGACTCGAGGGCTGCCTGATGCGTCGAAGCCATGGGTGCGGCACTCCTGATTGAGCGTTGGGGGAACGAGTAAACCACCGAACGGCGCGCAAGTCCCACCCAAATCGGTGCCGCGCGACGATCGGAGGGAAAGGATGCGACGATCCGTTGGCGAGGTCGGAGTCGCGCGATATGCTGGCGCGCGAAGAGGGGCGCGGTGGTGGACGAAGCACAGGTCAGGGCACGGCTGGAGGCGGCGCGGATCGAGCATCGCGATCTGGACGCCGCCATCGAGGCGCTCAGGACCTCGCCGCCGCCCGACCAGCTGCGCCAGGCCCGATTGAAAAAGCGCAAGCTGCTGCTCCGCGACGAGATCGCGATGCTGGAAGACCAGCTGATCCCCGACATCATCGCCTGATCGCCTCACCACGGGACGCCACCGGAGCGCGGGCCGCTGGCGACGCGCTCGCAGGCATGGCACACGCCGGGAATGCCGTCGCGCGATTCACGCCTGCACCGCCGCCTGGTCGAAACGCTGCACGTCGAGGCGATGCTGCTGGCGGACGAGGCGCGCTCCTATTTCGATGAGGTCGGCCGCGCCGAGCGCGAGGCGCTGGACCCGCTCGACCGGGTCGGTTTCTCGTGCGAGTCGCTGAAGGTGACGACCAGGCTGATGCACGTCATCGCCTGGCTGCTGACGCAGCGCGCCGTGCACGCGGGGGAGTTGCGGGCGCGCGACGCGCTGCACCCCTCGCGTCGGCTGGGCGAGGCGCCTGTCTCGGACGCGCGCAACATGGCGGTGCTACCGGAGCGTGCGCGGGCGCTGATCACCGGCAGCACGGAGCTGCACCGCCGGGCCGCGCTGCTCGATCAGGCGCTGGGCGAGGCGCCGTCAGCCAGCCCGGTGCGCGGGCTCCACGAGCGGCTCGCGCACGCCTTCTAGGCGAGGAGGCGCGTCCTCGCGGCGTCGTACTCGCGTCGCAGCCGCGCGACGCGGGTCGCGACCGGTTCCACCGCGTCCACCGCGCCGATGCCCTGACCCGACCCCCAGATGTCGCGCCATGCCTTGGGCTTGGCGGAGTTGCCGCCGCCGAAGTTCATCGTCTTCAGGTCGCCTTCGGGCAGGTTGTCGGGGTCCAGCCCCGACGCCGCGATCGAACTGCGCAGGTAGTTGCCGTGAACGCCGGTGAACAGGTTGGAATAGACGATGTCCGCCGCCCGGCCCTCGACGATGCCCTGTTTGTAGGCGGGATCGGCGTTGGCCTCCTCCGTCGCGATGAAGGGCGAGCCGATATAGGCGAAGTCGGCGCCCATCGCCCGGGCCGCGAGCACCGCGCCACCGGTCGCGATCGACCCCGACAGCGCCAGCGGGCCGGTAAACCATTGCCGGATTTCCGCCACCAGCGCGAACGGGGAGAGCCGCCCGGCATGGCCGCCCGCGCCCGCCGCCACCGCGATCAGGCCGTCCGCGCCCTTCTCGATCGCCTTGCGCGCGAATCGGTCGTCGATGACGTCGTGCAGCGTGATGCCGCCCCAGCCATGCACGGCCTGATTCAGCTCCTCGCGCGCGCCCAGCGAGGTGATGGTGATCGGCACCTGCCACTTGGCGCACGTCGCGAGGTCCGCTTCCAGCCGGTCGTTTGACTTGTGGACGATCTGATTGACCGCGAAGGGCGCGGCGGGGCGGTCGGGGTGATTGCGGTTGTGCGCCGCCAGCTCCTCCGTGATCCGGTGCAGCCATTCGTCCAGCAGCGATTGCGGCCGGGCGTTCAGTGCGGGAAAGGAGCCGACGATCCCCGCCTTGCACTGCGCGATCACCAGGTCCGGGCCGGAGATGATGAACAGCGGCGAACCGATCACGGGGAGCGACAGGCGGTCGAAGAGGGCGGGAAGCGGCATGGATCGGCTGTGACATGCAACGGAGCGGGCTGTCCAGCCGAGCCGTTGCGCGGGCGCGGCGAACGGGTAAGGACGCTTGCACCATGTGCCCCGGAGTTCGCCCGTGAAGCTTCTTGCCACCGCCCCCGCCTTGACTATCGCGGCGCTCACCGCCTCCTCCGCCGCGCTGGCGCAGGGGCAGCTGCCGCGGAGCGTGGTGCCGGTGCTGTACGACATCAGCGTGAGGCCCGACGCGAAGGCGATGACGTTCACCGGGCGCGAGACGGTGACGGTGGACGTGCGCGAGGCGACCAGGACGCTGGTGCTCAACGCCGCCGATCTCGACGTCACCAGCGCGACCTTCGACGGGCGCGACGTGCCGGTGAAGCTGGACAAGGCGGCGCAGCAGCTCACGGTGACGTTGCCGACCACCGCGACGACGGGGCGGCACGCGCTGGCGTTCGGCTGGTCGGGCAGGATCAACGAGGCGGCGGCCGGGTTCTTCGCGATCGACTATACCAACGAGGACGGGTCCAAGGCGCGGATGCTGGCGACCCAGTTCGAGGCGCCGGACGCGCGCCGCTTCGCGCCGATGTGGGACGAGCCGAGCTTCAAGGCGCGCTTTCGGCTGTCGGCGGTGGCGCCCGCGGGGCAGCTCGCGGTGTCCAACATGCCGGCCACGATCGCCAGACAGGCCGACGGCACGCAGCTCTACCGCTTCGGCGAGACGCCCGTCATGTCCAGCTACCTTCTCTACCTCGGCATGGGCGACCTGGAACGCCGCACGGTGATGGCCGGCAAGACCGAGATCGGCATCGTGACGCGCCGCGGCGTGTCGGCGCAGGGCGACTATGCGCTCCAGTCCGCCAAGCGGCTGCTCAGCTATTATAACAGCTATTTCGGCCAGCCATACCCGCTGCCCAAGCTGGACATGATCGCCGGGCCGGGCTCGTCGCAGTTCTTCGGCGCGATGGAGAACTGGGGCGCCATCTTCTATTTCGAGAACACCGTGCTGGTCGATCCCAAGCGCACGACGGAGAGCGGGCGCCAGGAGGTGTTTGTGACGGTGGCGCACGAGATGGCGCACCAGTGGTTCGGCGACCTGGTCACGATGGCGTGGTGGGACGACCTGTGGCTGAACGAGGGCTTCGCGTCGTGGATGGAGGGCAAGGCGTCCAACGACCTGAACCCCAGCTGGGGCGCGGACGCGCAGGCGGTGGCCGGCAGCCGCGAGGGCGCGATGGGCACCGACGCCACCGCCGCGACCCATCCCATCATCCGCCACGTCGAGACGGTGGACCAGATCGGCCAGGCGTTCGACGACATCACCTATTCCAAGGGCGAGGCGGTGATCGGGATGCTGGAGTCCACGCTCGGGCCGGATGTCTTTCGCGACGGCATCCGCCACTACATGGCGAAATACAAATACGGGAACACCGTCACCGACCAGCTGTGGGCGGAACTGTCGGCCGCGGCCGGCAAGCCGGTCGCGACGGTGGCGCACGACTTCACGCTGCAGGGCGGCGTGCCGCTGATCACGCTGACGGGCGCCCGCTGTATCGGCGGGCGCACGACCGCGACGCTGACGCAGGGGCGGTTCGCACGCGACGAGGCCAGCAAGGCGCCGCAGACCTGGCACGTCCCGCTCGTCGTGCAGACGCTGGGGGGCAAGCCGACGAGCACGACCGTGACCGGGCCGGCGGCGCAGCGCGTGACGGTCGCGGGCTGCGGGCCGCTGGTCGTCAACGCTGGGCAGGGCAGCTACGCGCGGGTTCAGTATGACGAGGCGGGGCACCGCGCGCTGGTCGGCGCCTACGGCCGCATGGCGCTGCTCGACCGGCTGGGGCTGCTGGGCGACGACTATGCTCTGGCGGCCGGTGGCTACCAGGACCTGTCGCGCTATTTCGCCGTCGCGGATCGGGTCGATGCGTCGTCCAGCGGCTTCGAGTGGCTGGCGCTGGCAAACCGGATCGAGGGGTTGGGCACGCTCTACAAAGGCACGCCGCTCGCCGAGCCGCTGCGCCGGCGGGCGGTCGAGCGGCTGGGGCCGGAGCTGCGTCGCGTGGGCGTGGAGGCCCGCGCGGGCGAGCCGCCGGTGCGCAGCCTGGAGCGCGAAGGGCTGCTGAACACGCTCGGCTATGCCGGCGATCCGGAGCTGGTGGCCCTGTCGCGGCGCTATGTCGCGGCGCTGCGCACGAACCCGACCGCCATCCCCGCCGCCATTCGACGGCCGGTACTGGCGACCTATGCCGTGAACGCGACCGCGGCGGACTGGGACCAGCTGCTCGCCATCACCGACGCGGAGAAGAGCCCGGTGGCCAAGAACGGCCTGATCCGCGGGCTGGGCGACGCGCGCGACGAGGCGGTGGCCCGGCGCGCGCTGGATCTGCTGCTGACCGACCGCTTCACCCCGCCACAGCGCGCGTCGCTGCTCCAGGCGATCGCGGGCGAGCATCCGGACATGGCGTTCGACTGGGCGGTCGCGCATCAGGCGACGGTCAACGGCTGGCTCGAGGAGAGCACCAAGGCGCGCTACATCGTCGCGCTGGGCGGCGGCTCGATCGACCCCGCGATGGCTGGCAAGGTCAACGCCTATGCCGCCAGATACCTGCCCGAGGGCTCGCGCTACGACGCGCAACGCGTCGTGTCGGGCCTCGCGATCCGCAAGGCGACCGCCGACCGGCTGCGGCCGGCGATGGCGGCCTGGGTGGGCAGGTGATCCCCTCGTCCCCCGTAGGGGAAAGGGGCTAGCTTACCCGGTTCGCCACGAGTTCATCCACCACCGCCGGGTCGGCGAGCGTGCTCGTGTCGCCCAGGCTGTCCGTCTCGCCTTCAGCGATCTTGCGCAGGATGCGGCGCATGATCTTGCCCGAGCGCGTCTTGGGCAGCGCGGGCGCGAACTGCAGCGCGTCGGGCGTAGCGATGGGGCCGATCTCCTGGCGCACCCAGTCGCGCAGCGCGGCGCGCAGCCCTTCGTTGGGCGCCACGCCGGCGTTGAGGGTGACATAGGCGTAGAGGCCCTGGCCCTTCACGTCGTGCGGCATCCCGACCACCGCCGCCTCCGCGACGTCCGGGTGCAGCACCAGCGCCGACTCCACTTCCGCCGTGCCCATCCGGTGCCCCGACACGTTGATCACGTCATCGACGCGCCCGGTGATCCAGTAATAACCGTCCTCATCGCGCCGGCAGCCGTCACCGGTGACATACTTGCCCGGATGGGTCGTGAAATAGGTCTGGAAGAAGCGGTCGGGGTCACCCCACACGCCGCGCATCTGGCCGGGCCAGCTCTGCGTGATGCACAGATCGCCGGTGGCGGCCTTGGTCAGCACCGTGCCGCCCTCGTCCACGATCGCCGGCTGGATGCCGAACAGCGGCTTCGTCGCCGAGCCGGGCTTGAGCGCGGTCGCGCCGGGGAGGGGCGCGATCATCGCCCCGCCGGTCTCGGTCTGCCACCAGGTGTCGATCACCGGACAGCGGCCCTCGCCGACGACATCGTGATACCAGCGCCACGCCTCCGGGTTGATCGGCTCGCCCACCGTGCCGAGCAGCTTCAGCGACGCGCGGCTGGTCGCGGTCACCGGCGCGTCGCCCTCCTTCATCAGCGCGCGCAACGCGGTTGGCGCGGTGTAGAGCGTATGCACCTTGTGGCGATCGACCACCTGCCAGATCCGGCTCGCGTCGGGCCAGTTCGGCAGCCCCTCGTACATCAGCGTCGTCGCGCCGTTCGCGAGCGGCCCGTAGAGGATGTAGCTGTGCCCGGTCACCCAGCCCACATCGGCGGCGCACCACCAGACATCACCGGGGCGGTAATCGAAGCACCAGCCATGGGTGCATGACGCCCAGAGGAGGTAGCCGGCGGACGTGTGCATCACCCCCTTGGGCTTGCCGGTCGAGCCCGAGGTGTAGAGGAGGAACAGCGGATCCTCCGCGCGCATCGGCTCGGGCGGGCAGAAGGTCGCGACGCCGTCGGCCGCCTCATGGTACCAGCGGTCGCGCGGTCCCATTGGCACGTCCGTGCCGGTCGCGCGCACCACCAGCACGCGCCCGAGCGTCGGCGCCTTCTCGGCGGCGGCATCGACATTGGCCTTGAGCGGGATGCGCCTGCCCCCGCGCCGACCCTCGTCGGCCGTGACGAGCAGCTTCGACCCGCAATCCTCGATCCGCCCCGCCAGCGCCTCGGGTGAGAAGCCGCCGAACACGACCGAGTGGATCGCACCGATCCGTGCGCAGGCGAGCATCGCGAACGCGGCCTCCGGAATCATCGGCAGGTAGATCGTGACCCGGTCGCCCTTGGCCACGCCCTCGGCCTTGAGCACGTTGGCGAAGCGGCCGACCTCGCGGTGCAGTTCGCGATAGGTGAAGCGGCGCGGCGCCTCCTCCGGCGCGTCCGGCTCCCAGATCAGGGCGACATCGTCGGCGCGGCTGGCGAGATGCCGGTCGAGGCAGTTGACCGCGACGTTGAGCTCGCCATCGGCGAACCAGCGGATGTGGAAATCCTTCTCCCCGAACGACCAGTCGCCCGCGATCGTGGGAAACCGCGTCCACTGCAGCGATTTCGCCTGGTCGAGCCAGAAGCCGCCCGGGTTGCTGACCGACTCTTCGTACAGCCGCCGGTACTCCGCCGCGTCGATCCGCGCGTGTTTCGCCCAGCTCGTCGGGACGGGGTAGGACTCGGTGGTCATGGGCACTCCTTATCGGGCCGTCATCGCGCATCGCGCCGCTCGCGCACAAGCCCAAGCGTGTTCCGCTTCCTGCCGTGCGCCGGACACGCTAAGCGCCTGAAAGTGCGAGATCAGGAAGGTGGCGAGCTGGTGCAGGACGACAACCCCGCGACGGTGGACGAGCGCCCGCAGCTGGCGGACCTGTTCCAGCAGGCGCCGGGGTTCATGGCGATGCTGCGCGGCCCCGATCACGTCTTCGAGCACGCGAACGCCGCCTATCGCCGGCTGGTGGGCGGACGCGACGTGATCGGCAAGCCGGTGCGCGAAGCATTGCCCGACATCGACAAGCAGGGGTTCTTTGAGCTGCTCGACGGGGTATACTCGACCGGCGAGCCGTATGTCGGCGAAGCGGTGCCGATCACGTTCGCGGGGCCGGACGGCGCGGTCGCGCTGCGCCATGTCGATTTCCTGTACCAGCCGATCCGCGGCGAGGCAGGCGCGGTGATCGGCATCTTCGTCGAGGGCGCGGACGTCACCGACCGCTTGGTGGCGGAGGCGAGCCTGCGTTCCAGCGAGGAACGGTCGCGCCGCATCGTCGAGGGCGTGAGGGACCACGCCATCTTCACCACCGATCTGGCTGGCCTCGTGACCGGCTGGACACCCGGCGCGGAGGCGATCTTCCGCTGGCCGGCCGCCGCCATCATGGGCCAGCCCTGCGACCTGCTGTTCACGCCGGAGGATCGCCAGGCGGGCGTGCCCGCGAACGAGCTGGCGACCGCGCACGATCGGGGCTGTGCCGCCGACGAACGCTGGCACGTCCGGTGCGACGGCGAGCGGTTCTATGCCAACGGCTCGGTCCGGCCGGTGCATGACGCGGACGGGCAGATCAACGGTTACATCAAGATCGCGCGCGACGAGACGGCCCGGCGCGCCGTCGAGGAACGGCTGCGCGAGAGCGAGGAACGCTATCGCACGCTGTTCGAGAACATCGACGCGGGCTTCTGCATCGTGGAGGTGCTGTTCGAGCAGGGGCGGGCCAGCGATTACCGCTTCGTGGAGGTGAACCCGGCGTTCGAGGGGCAGACGGGCCTGACGGGCGCGGTCGGGCGGACCGCCCGCGACCTGCTCCCGACGCTGGAGCAACGCTGGATCGATCTCTACGCCCATGTCGCGCTGACGGGCGAGCCGGCGCGGGTGAATGAGGGCTCCGCGGTGATGGGACGCTGGTTCGACGTCCACGCGCTGCGCGTGGGCGCGTCGGAACGGCGCCGCGTCGCGATCCTGTTCAACGACGTCTCCGACCGGCGCCGCGTCGAGCTGGCGCTCCGCGACCTGAACGAAACGCTGGAACGCCGCGTCGCGGACACGCTCGCCGAGCGACAGGTGCTGGCGCAAGTGATGGAGGCGTCCGATACCATGATCACCGTGCTCGACCGTGACCAGCGGGTGGTGGCGAGCAACCGGGCGAACGTACGGCAGTTCGAGCGCATTTTCGACATCTCGCCCCGGATCGGCGACAAGCTGCTGGACCTGCTCGCGCATCTACCCGACGCGCAGGCGCAACAGCGGCGCATCTGGGACCGCGCACTGGGCGGGGAGGAGTTCTCGCTGATCGAGCCTTTCGGCGCCGCGCGTCGCGAGCCCGTGACCTATGAGGTCCGCTTCCAGGCGCTGCGCGACCGGGAGGGGCGATTGGTCGGCGCCTTTTCCACCGCCGTCGATCTGACGGAACGGCTGCGCGCGCAGGCCGAGCTGGAAGCCGCGCAGGAGCAGCTGCGGCAGAGCCAGAAGCTGGAGGCGATCGGCCAGCTGACCGGCGGCGTCGCGCACGACTTCAACAATCTCCTGACCGTGATTCGCTCGTCCGCCGACCTGCTCCGCCGGCCCGAGCTGCCCGAGGAGCGGCGGCGGCGCTATGTCGACGCGATCGCCGATACCGCCGACCGCGCGGCCAAGCTGACGTCGCAGCTGCTCGCCTTCGCCCGGCGTCAGGCGCTGCGGCCGGAGTGCTTCAACGTCGCCGAGCGGGTGAGCGGGGTCGCCGACATGATCCGCACGCTGCTGGGCGGCCGCATCGAGTTCACCATTGACCTCTAATGCCCCGACTGCTTCGTGGAGGTCGATGCCGGGCAGTTCGAGACCGCGCTGATCAACATGGCGGTCAATGCGCGCGACGCGATGGACGGCGAGGGGCGGCTGACCGTGACGGTCGCGGCGAGCGGCGCCGTACCCGCCGTGCGCGGTCACGCCGGCTCGGATGGGCGGTTCGCCGCGATCGGCGTGCGGGACACCGGCGCCGGCATCGCGCCCGAGCATCTGGAGCGCATCTTCGAGCCGTTCTTCACCACCAAGGAGGTCGGCAAGGGCACGGGGCTGGGTCTGTCCCAGCTGTTCGGCTTCGCCAAGTAATCGGGCGGCGAGGTCGATGTGACGAGCGAGGCGGGGCAGGGCAGCACCTTCACCCTCTACCTGCCGCGCACGGACGCGCCGGACCAGCCCGCACGGACCGGCGACGTCCTGTCGCGGACGGGCGGACGCGGCTGCGTGCTCGTGGTCGAGGACAATGTCGCGGTGGGCGAGTTCGCGACGCAGCTGCTGACCGACCTCGGCTACGAGACGATGCTGGCGCCCGATGCCGCGCGCGCGCTGGCGCTGCTCGACGAAGGCGGCGAACGGTTCGATCTGGTGTTCAGCGACGTGGTGATGCCCGGCATGAGCGGGGTCGAGCTCGCCCAGCGTGTCCGCGACCGCTACCCGACGCTGCCGGTGGTGTTGACCAGCGGCTACAGCCATGTGCTCGCCGCCGACGCCCGGCACGGCTTCGCGCTGCTGCACAAGCCCTATTCGGTCGAGGAACTGTCGCGCGTGCTGGGCGAAGCCATGGCCCGACCCTAGCGCGGCGTCGCCAACCAGATGACGTGCAACGGCCCCTTGCCGTTGGCGCGGGCGCGGACCCTCACCTCGTCCACGACGAACCCGCC
>CAXTWJ010000027.1:3952-15109 GCA_964247925.1 uncultured Sphingomonas sp. | reverse complement strand
GTACCACGGCGGGCGCGGGGTCCGGCGATCGCGCCAGTCCCGGGCAACTGGCGGGCGCGCGGGTCCACCGCCCGTCCACGGTGCTGGCGTCGCAACTCACCGCCGCGGGCTATCCGGCACGCGACGACGCGGTCGTGGGCGACCAAGGCTGCGCCGCCTTTGTCCCGCTGCCCGTCTATGACCCGCGCATCGCCTATCCGGGCGCGGGCTGGACGGCGGACGGCGGCCAGTCATTCGCCGGTGGCAACTATCTGTACGCCGGTGCCGACCCCTTGGTGTTCACGCCGGCGGGGCCGATCGATACGGTCGAGGTCGTCGCCTATCGGCTCGCCTCGACCCTCACGATGCTGATCGACGGGGCCGCGCCCGCGACGCTGACCCCCTCGGCGGGCGGCACCGTGTCGGGCAATGTCGTGACCATCGACGGCGCGGCGACCGGCTTCGTGCGGATCGTCGCCACGCTGCCCGCGAGCGCGATGCGGGTCGTGCGGCTGTCGAGCGGCGGTGGCGTGCTGCGCTCCGTCAGCGGATGGGCGAGTGGCACGCCGGCGATCGACATCTTCAACCATGCCGCCAACGGCGCCGCTTCGGCGGATCAGGCGGCGAGCGGGCCGAATGCGTGGTTCGGTCTGGAGGCGCTCGGCTTCGACGCCCCGGACCTGACGGTGATCAACCTGGGGCTGAACGACATCGCGCCCGGCGTCGCCGTCAGTGCCTACGCGGCCAACCTGCAGGCGATCATCGACCGCGCCCGGCTGACGGGCGACGTGCTGCTGGTGTTTCCGCATCCCGGCGGCGGTGCGTTCGCGACCAACGCCGCGGCCTATCGCGACGCGGCGGCGGGCCTGGCGGCCGCCAGCGGCATCGCGTTCCTGTCGCTGTTCGACCATTTCGGCGGCGGCTTCACGCCCGCGCTGCAGGCGCGGATGGCCGACGGCCTGGTCCATGGCGACGCCGACTTCTACGCGGAGATCGCCGGCCTCTACCGCCAGTGCATCCTGGCGATGGGCGCATAATGGGACACGTCCGTGCGGTGGCCGGCAGACAAACGCGCCCTCGTGCGTTAGGGACGGGTCATGTCATCATCCCTGGCCCTTCCGCCTGCTGCGTCGCGGGCACGCCGCGCCGTTGCCGTGTGGCGCCTCGCCCTTCCTAGGTGGCCACTGCTGCCCATGGCCATAATGCTAGCGATCGGGTGCGCGCTGCTCTTGGCGGTTCACTGGTCAGGATCGACGCGCGGGCTCGCGCGACCGGCGGCGACGGGTACCGTCGGCCCGCGGGCGCGGCCGCGGGTCGAGGAACAGAAGCTGATGCCGCTCAGCCCCGAGGACGCCCGGGTGCTGAACGGGGAGCGGCCGATCGTGGCGGCGCCGCTGACGCCGGCACGCCCGTTCCGGTTCGTCGGTTCGACCGACGCGCGCGCGCGGGCGACGGATTGCCTGGCCGCGGCGGGCTGGTACGAGGCGGGCAACGACCCGGTCGGGCAGCGCGCGGTGATGCAGGTGGTGCTCAACCGCGCGCGGCATCCCGCCTTCCCCGCCAGCCTCTGCGCCGTCGTGTTCCAGGGGGCGGAGCGGCCCACCGGCTGCCAGTTCACCTTTGCCTGTGACGGATCGCTGATCCGGCGCGAGCCGCCGACGGCGGCGTGGGCGCGCGCGCGCGCGATCGCGGCCGCCGCGCTGGACGGCACGGTCGATCGCAGCGTCGGGCTCGCGACCCACTATCATGCCGATTACGTTGTG
Source organism: uncultured Sphingomonas sp. (assembly GCA_964247925.1). Lineage (GTDB taxonomy): Bacteria > Pseudomonadota > Alphaproteobacteria > Sphingomonadales > Sphingomonadaceae > Sphingomonas. The sequence goes on along the minus strand of CAXTWJ010000027.1, from coordinate 13,367 downwards.
CCTTACTGGGCCGACTCGCTCGACAAGGCGGCGCAGGTCGGGCCGCATCTCTATTATCGGTGGCGGGGCTATTGGGGCACCGCGGCGGCGTTCGCCCGCAAATTGGGCGCGGACGAGCCGTTCGAGCCGATGCTGGCCCGGCTGTCGCCGGCGCATCTTCCCGCCGATGGCGTGCCGGCGCTGGCCGAGGATCCGGTCGTGGCCGCCGGGCCGCCGCCGATCGCCGCGCCACCGCCGGCGCTGGTCGTCGAGGGCGTTCGCGAGAAGTCGCTGCGCGGCGCGGTGGTGCGCGGGCTGGGGGCGAACGCGAACCAGTTCTTCCTGCAGCTCGACGCCGCCACGTTCCCAGGCAACTACGCGACGGCCGCGATCGCGCTGTGCCGGGGCAAGCCGAGCTGCGCCGTGCTGGGGTGGCGCGACGCGGCGCATATGGGCCAGACCCTGCCGCTCGGCCAGGAGCAGCGCGAGGCGCTGTCCTTCTACTTCGTCCACGGCGCCGACGGGCAGGACAAGGCGCTGTGGAACTGTCAGCAGATTTCCCGTTCCAACCCCGCGCAGTGCCTGACCCCCGCTACCGTCGTCGGCGGGGTCTGAACCGCGTCAGTAGAGCCACGTGCTCCATTTCGCGACGGCGGCCCACTGACCGGCCTTGCGATGGAAGGCATAGGTGCTGCCCTGATGCCCCGCGGTGACCGACAGGAACGCCACGTCGTGCAGGAAGACGGGCTTCGACACCGTGTAGATCGGGTCGCAGCTCGAATCGAGGCGGTTGCGCACCCACCACCGCACGGTCGCCCGTGGCGCCAGCGGTGTTTCGCGCAGCCGCACGTCCGAATCCGCGGTGATCAAGGATGCCTCGCGGGCCAGCGCGTTCAGCTGCGTCTGCGTGATGAAGGGCAGACGGTTGGGATCCTGCGCGTGTTCGGGCAGGCGGACGCGCTTGTCGCCGAGCTCCAGACCGACCAGCTCGGACCGGCTGAGCACGCGGCCGTCCTGCAGCGGGCCGGGCGGCGTCCAGTAGAGCGGACGCCGCGCGGGGTCGGGCGCGGGCAGCATGGTGCGAAAGATGGCCAGCGGCTCGCCATAGGTGCCGCGATCGACGCAGATCCGCTTGCCCGGCGTGGTCAGCACCTTCAGCAGCTGCGCATTGACCTGCTGCTCGTCGGTGCTGGTGCCGTCCACCGCGCCGCACCCGGCGGTCGCGCACGCCGCCACCGCGAGCAGCAACGCCCTGCCAGACCTGGAAATTGTGTGTGCCAGCCGCTTTGCCCCCATCCGATGCACCCTACGCCGCTTGCCACGTTAAGCAAGACCGGCCGGCAGACGACGGCCCCGTCCCGCTTTGGGCCGTGCGGCGCCGTCGCCCCTTTGCGTTCGCACGCGGACCGACTATGGTCGCCCATGACAGGGGCTGTTCATGGCTGATTTCGACGAGACGTACCGGCAGAATCACCGGCACCAGCAGTTCCTGGTGCTCGGCGTCGCGTTGCTCGGGCTCTGCCTGTCGATCGTGCCGCGCCAGGAGCGCGCGCTGTTCATCACGCAGGGGACCGGGATCAAGGCGTTCGGCGTCAACCTGCCCCTGCCGCCGTTCAACCTGGCGACTTTCCTGTACCCGCCTCAAGACCTGGTCGATGATTTCCTGCCCCGCGCGTTCTTCGCCCGCACGCCGCGTCCGGGGGCGCCTGGCGGTCGTCCGGAGGCACCGGGCGCCGATCTGGTACCCGGCGGCGGCAACGCGGCGCCGTTCACCCCGGCCGATGCGGCGCCCGATGCGGTCGGTGGCGTCCCCGACACGCTGACGCCGGCGACGCCGGGCGGTGGCGGCGGTGGCAGCCCGTTCCCGTTCACGCCGCCTTTCCTGGGCGGGACGCCGGCCAGCCCCGGGGCGCCGCGGATCCCGCCCGCCCCGCCCGGCACCACCCCCGGCGCGCCGGGCACCACCCCGGGCACGCCGGGCACCTCGACCGATACGCCCGTCCCGACGGTGCCGGCCGTGCCCGAGCCGGCGGCCTGGGTCATGATGCTGACCGGGTTCCTGGGTGTGGGTGCCGCGCTTCGCCGGCGCGGGATGCGGCCTATCGGGATCGCCTGATCCGTTTTTCGGACGCGCTGTCTTGAGGGCCGGTGCGGTCCGGCGCTCAGCGGATCTCGAGCTGGTCGCCCTTGAACGTCACCGCACCGAGCTGCGACAGCGCGCTCTGGCCGAGCAGCGACACTTTCAGGTCGCGACCGACGATCGCCGCATCGACGTCGGACAGGGTCTGTCCCGCGACGCTGACCCGGCCGATGCGGGCGCGGCGCATGGCGGTGGTGCCCCCGGCCGTGTCCCCCGCCACCCCGCCCTGCGCACCGACGCCGGCGCGTGCCGCGTCGGCCGCGCTCAGCACCACCACGTTGGCGCCCGAATCGACCACGAACTGAACGGGGGCGCCGTTGACGCGCGCCTCCACATAGAACAGCCCGTCGTCGGCCCGCCGGATGACCGTGCCCGCTTCGAGGCGGGGCGGCGCGGCAAGGACGTCCCCGGTCTCGGCGATGTCGGCCACCGTCGAGGGGCTATGGGCGAAGTAGCTCTTGGGCGTGACACCCGACGGGGCCAGCGCCAGAGCCATCGGGGCAAGATAGAGCAGCCTCGGCATGACGCCGGGATAGGAAAGTCATCCTAAAGTCTGATGAAGGCGCGTCCCTGACGCGATCTTAACCTTCCGACGATCCGTGGATCGCGCGATCGACTCGGCGGACACGGCCCCGCTGCGCCAGCCCGGCGAGCAGTGCGACGATGGCGCCGATCGCGAACTGCAGCATCCCCATCAGATAGGGCCAGCGCATCGCGGACGGCTCCATGTACAGGACGAAATGCGGATTCTCCAGCGTGAAACCGGCATAACGGAACAGCCGCACGACTTCGCCGGGCAGCCCGTCGCGCTTGAGCACGCCGACATAGGGGCCCACGCCCGCGCGGGTCCGATCGTTCACCGGCGGCAGCTGGATGAAGTAACGCAGGTCGGTCGCGTCCTGTCCCGCCCCCACGATCGGCGCGAAGCGATAGGTGTGCTTGAAGAAGAAGATGTCCTCGTCGAACCCGGCGGTCCGGTCGTACAGGACGCTGCCGGTGATCTGCGCCGGCCCCTGCCCGGGAAGCGTCAGCGCCGGTCGGGCAAGATCGATCTGCTGGCGTTCGCCACTCGCGCTGGGCAGGAGCAGCACCAGGACCAGCGTCACGAGCGCGCCGACGCCGAGCCCGATCGCGGCACCCACCATCGCCTTCAGCATGACGCGGGCCGAGCGCAGCACCGCCGCCTCCGCCTGTTCCGTCTCCGCGCGCTGGCGCGGCTTCAGGAACAGGAGGTAACCGGGCAGGCAGAGCAGGAAGGTGAGCAGGACGTAGTTGAAGGTCGGGTAATGGCGACCGAGCGCATTGAATTGCCATTCCCCGATCAGCGACATGATCCCGAAATAGTCGGCCGACTGCCAGACCAGGACGATCGCGACCAGCGCCATCCAGATCGAAAATCCTACCGTCTTCGCGACGGCGCCTCGCCGCGCCCGCCTGCGGCTGACCATCCCCCCCGAGCCTGCGACAGCCATGTTCTCTTTCTTTCTATACGCAGGTACCGATCTCGACGCTTGCCGCTTCCCCTGCGACGCCGATCAGACGCCATCCCGATGAGGAACAGCGAAGGCCCTGTTATGCATTCACTTGGAGCTACCCGACTGCTAGCGGCGTGTCGAGCGAATCACGCGCCGAACCGTTGGGGGATGTCGATGCCTGTCTTGATCGCGTCTGCGCGCATTCAGCGCCTGCGCTGGGTGGCGACCGCGCCGGCCCTTGCCGCCCTCCTGCTCGCAGGCTGCCACAAGAAGCCGGGCGGGCAGGTGGTCGCCGTCGTCAACAACGAGGAGATCACGCAGCAGGAACTGCGTGCGGAGGCCGATGCGGCGGGCGTGCCGCCGGGCCAGGACCTGGCCACCTTCGCCCCGGCCATCCTCGACCGGGTGATCCAGCGGAACCTGCTGGCGAGCTACGCGCACGACCAGGGCCTTGACCGCGGCCCTGAGTATGTCGCGCGCCGCCGCCAGCTGGAGCAGGCGCTGCTCGCCAACCTGGGCCTGCGCAAGCTCGCCGAACCCGCGGGCCAGCCGACGCCCGCTGAGGTGCAGGCCTTCATCAGCCAGAACCCGGCGCTGTTCGCGCGGCGCCAGAAGCTGACCCTGGACCAGATTCGGTTCGCGACGCCGGCCGATCCCAAGCAGATCAAGGCGCTGTCGGCGCTGGGCTCCATTGACGCGATCCAGGCGAAGCTGAAGGCCGACAACGTCCCGGCCGCACGGGGCACGGCGGCGCTGGATACCGGCACCGTCGAATCGGCCGTCGCGCGTCAGGTGAGCGCCCTGCCGGACGGGCAGGTGTTCGACCTGTCGGTCAACGGCACGACCTTCATCAGCGCGATCACCGGTCGCACGAACCTGACCACGCCGGCGGGCGCCTGGTCTCAGCCCGCCGCCGCCACGCTGCGGCGCGAGCGCATCCAGCGCACGATCGCGGATGCGATGGCCAGGATGCGCGCCGGCGCCAAGATCGATTATGACCCGGCGTTCAGGCCGTCGACCACGGCGACCCCGACGCGCTGACTCTGCCTACCGTCGCGCGGCGAGGGGCCCCGAGCCAGGTGCGACGCGATCAGAAGTGGCGTTCACCGATGCGGATGGTGTCGCCGGCGCGGACGATGATCGGCTTGGCGTTTCGGAGATCCATCAGCTCCTCCTGCGTCTGATTGGCCCGTTTCAGGTAAGCACGCTTCAGATTAGCGCGATAGGTGTAGCCGCCCGCGGCGGCCACTGCCTGTTGCAGCGTCAGGCCCGTCGCGACCGGGTATTCGCCCGGCCGATTGACCTCGCCCAGGATGTAGAAGGGGCGAAACGAGATAACCTGGATGCTGACCCGGGGATTGTTGACATAGCCGTCCGCCAGCGCCGCCGCGAGCGCGGTCTGCAGCTGCTCGACGGTCTTGTCCGTCGCGCGCAGATTGCCGACCAGCGGAAAGGTCAGGTTACCGCCACTGGTAATGACGTATTCGCCGGTCAGCGTCTCCTCGCCGAAGACGATGACCCTGATCTTGTCGCCCGACGCCAGCGTGTATTCGTCCTCGGCAGCGACGCCCTGGGACGCGGTCGTCTGCGGGGCCGCCCCGGCCTGCGGCGACGACGCGCAGGCGGAGGACGCCAGCACGAGCGAGAAGACGCCGGCCAGCATGACCGATACGCGCAGCGATGTTCCTACAGTCAACTCTGATGCTCCCGACGGGCCATCTGCCGGTTATCCGATCGCGCCGGCAGCGACAAGGATGGGCTTCTCGTTCAGCCAGCGGCCGGCGCGCCGCCGACCTGACAAGACATGCCCGCTCAGCGCAGCGCCGCGAGGATCGCGATCCAGGGCAGGGTCGCGGCCGTCACCCAGATGGCCGCGCGGACCGGCCGCGGCCATCGTGCCTCGCCGATGAACGGCACGATCAGGTCGGCTTCCGGCGCGAATCGCGCCGCGACCACCGTGCCGGGGCCGAAGGCCTGATCCAGCTGGGCCGCGGTCAGCGCGTCGAGGAAGGCGGCCCCGTGGCGATCGCCATCGCGCCGCACGATCGTCGCGGTGGCGGTACCCGCACCGACCAGACCGACCCTGACCTGCGCGCCGACCGCGACATGATCACCGGAAGAGAACAGGAAGCCGCTGCCCGACAGGTCCTCGACCAGGATCTCGGCCGGAGCACGGCCCGCGACGCGCAAGGTGCTCGGATGCCCGACGACGGCGCGCGCGTCGCCGCGGCGGCAATCGTTCGCATCGTCTGTGATCCGGATCGCTGTCTGCATGTCGATGCCCCCGGCCCGGGCCTACCCCCAATCCGTTAACACCGACTCAACGGCGCTTGACGAGGCCGCTGCCGGAACCCATGACCGGAACAAAACCGGCCGTTAAGGCTTGATCGCATCAAGAACATGAAAGGAGAGGGTCGATGGCAGGCAGGTGGACAGTCGGCACAACCGTCATTCGCCATCACCTGAGCATGGCGCCGCGGCTGACCTATGTAAGCGCGAACAGCTATGGCACATCCCGCGGCGCGGGGAAGCTGTCGGCGATTCGCGGCATCCTGATCGCCCTCGCGCTGTCGGCGATCATCTGGGCCGTGCTGCTGACCGTGGTGCTGTGATCAACGGCCGGGGCGGATGATCGTCGCCGCAGCGATCAGCTCGATCCCCGGGCAAGGATGATCGCCGGGATGGTCAGGATCAGGATGCGAAAATATAGTCCCGGGCTTTGCGAGCGCGAAAAGGCGACATCCAGCGCGACACGCCGGCGATAGCTGACCGCGTTGCGGCCGCTGATCTGCCATAGACCGGTGATGCCGGGCGTCGTGCCGAAATAGTCGGCGATGTAGCGCCCATAACGGCTGATCTCGGCCTCGCTGATCGGTCGCGGCCCGACCAGGCTCATTTCCGCCCGCAGGACATTCACGAGCTGCGGCAGTTCGTCCAGGCTGGATTTGCGCAGGAAACGCCCAAGTCGCGTGATTCGCGGATCCCTCGCCAGCTTGTGGTCGCGCTGCCACGCCGCGCGCGCGCCGGCGGCGCGGGCCAGCAGGGCATCCAGGCGCGCTGCGGCGGCGCGCACCATCGAACGGACCTTCAGGCAATGGAAGGGGCGGCCGCCCCGCCCGATCCGGCGGTGCCGGAACAGGATCGGTCCGGGCGAACTCAGCACGACCGCCAACGCGATCAGGATCATCAGGGGCAGCACCAGGAAGAGCGCGACCACCGTGATGACCAGATCGGCCACGCGCGTGAAAGCTCGGCCGTCGCCGACCGTCGGTGTCGCCCGCTCGCGCGCGGTGATGGCGAACGCCGTCTGTCCGGCGCTGCTACAGTCCATGGTCCATGCCTTCTTCTCCAAGGCCGACGCATAAGCGGCAAATATGACGATTTTCGCTACCACCGACGGACAGGGCCGGATCGCCGTGGAGGTCGTTCCCTGGGAACGTCTCGGTCTGCTCCGCTCGATCGAATGCTGTCCTTCCTGTCGTCGGTGGGGTAGGAGGTGATCGATCTGCAGCAGCGGGGGTCGGCGGTCGTCCCCCATCCACCACCACCTGTCGGGCGATCATGACGGTCCAGGTCGAAACAGTCGCATCAGCATCGCCGCGATCCGGCGCGGGCTGGCGTGTGCCCTGGGGGCTGGTGCCGCTGGCCGTCGGCATTCTGGCGCTGGTCGTGCCGACGCTGAAGGGCATCGCGGGCGTATCCTGGTCAACCGAGCAGGGCGCGCATGGGCCGATCGTGCTGGCGATCGCACTATGGCTTTTCGTGCGGCGCTGGCCCGTCATGCGGGCGGCGGCGCGGCCGGGATCGCCCTGGCTCGGCGGCGCGGTGCTGGCGCTCAGCCTCCTCAGCTACCTGGTCACGCGGCTGATCGGCAGCATCGTGCTGGAAAGCGCGGCGCTGTATGGGGCGCTGGTCGCGACGCTCTACCTCTTCGTCGGGTGGCGAGCCATCCCCGCCACCGGGGCCCCCCCCCCCAATTCCCTGGGCGCCCCCCCCCCCCCCGGCGGCCGGGCCGCGACCGCGACCCAGCCGCTGCGACTCGAGATATCCTCGCTGGCGGTCTCGTTCCTGGCGCTGTTCGGGCTGCCCGTGGCCCAGTCCGGGCTGGTCATCTATATCGGCCAGTATCTGCTGGAGGTTCGGGCGGCCTGTGGCGGTCTGAACTCGATCATCAGCCTGAGCGCGATCGGGCTGTTCTATGCTTATATCCGGCACAGCGGCAACGCGGCCTACATGGCGCTCCTGTTCGTCGTGATCGTCGGCATGGCGGTGCTGGCCAATTTCACGCGCGTGCTGATCCTGGTGCTCATCACCTATTTCTTCGGCAACTATGCGGCGCAAGGATTTCTGCACGAGGCGGCGGGGATGACGATGTTCGTGGTGGCGCTGGCGGGGACCATGGCGTTCGACGCGGCGGCCATGCGACTGGTGCCATCGCTGGCGCGGGACGCGACATGACGGATACGCCGAAGCGCGACGGAGGTTTGCTGACCCGGCGCGGCGTGCTGGTCGGGGGCGCCATGACGCTGACGGGGGCGGTGACCTACGCGGCCACCCCGCGCCGCGCCGAGCACCGGCTCGCGCACGAGAAACTGGGGAATCTGGTCGCGAAGCGGATCGGCCCCTGGTCGATCACCACGCCCGCCGGCGTGGTGACCGCGACGGAGGAGAGCGAGCAGACGGACGGCTACGATCAGCTGCTGACCCGTGTCTATGTGGCGGATGGGTTGCCGACGATCATGCTGCTGATCGCCTATGGCAGCACGCAGGGCGGCAGTCTTCAGCTGCATCGGCCCGAGACCTGCTATCCCGGTCAGGGCTTCGCCACCGCCGACCACGAAGAGGTGCCCCTGAGCCTGGCGACGGGGCAGGCGGTCGCGACGCGGCGGTTCACCGCCACGCGGGGCGACCGGGTCGAGCGCGTGCTCTACTGGACGCGGATCGCCGGCCGCTTCCCACTCAACAGCGCGGGCGAGTATGCCGCCATCATCGGCAGCGTCCTGCAGGGCGTCGTGCCCGATGGCGTGCTGGTCCGATTTTCCACGGTAGGCCCAGATCCGCGGGGCGAGGATGTGGCGCTGACGCGCTTCGCCCGGATGATGATCGCCACCGCCGCGCCCGCCGGACGGAAGATCCTGGTTGCGGGCCCTGATGGACGGTTCACCTAGCTCACGCCGAACGGTGGCCGTGCGCGCCGCTGACCGCCGGCGCCCGACTGCCGCATGGGCGTGGACGGGCATCCTACCATGGCTTTCGCGGACCGGTTCACCGCGACGATCGCCGCGGGTGCGGCTGACACCTCGGTCCGCGACCTCGGCGCCTCCTGCTGCGGTGTGTCGGCCGGCTATGCAGGCCTGCCCGTTCGCCATGAGCGGGGTCGTTCTCTCGCCACCCGCTCAGTGCCGGTCAGGCGGTGACCGGTTTGGTCGAGGACACGAGTCGCTCCCCGACGCTAGCCGAGGCGGTGCGTGGAGAAGGGACGCAGGACGTACCAGATGAAGGCCAGCGTGGCGACGATCAGCACGGCGGCGACGAGAGGATAGCCCTGGTTGCCGGCATAGTTGGCGACGGCGCAGCCACAGGCGGCCGCGAGATACTGCCAGAGATGGTCACCCCGCGCGGGCGGCTCGGCGGTATCGACCGAGCGTTGCAGGAACAGCACGATCAGCCCCGCGAAGATGGTCAGGGTGAGGATGTCGAAGACCGTCATCACAGCCTCCTCTAGGGTTCGGATCGCGCGTCCAACAAAAAGGGGGCCCCCGGCGCGCGCGGCGCCCGAATGCCGAGCGGGAGCGGGGGGGAACGCGGAAGCCCCCCGCCG
>CAXTWJ010000027.1:1629-3942 GCA_964247925.1 uncultured Sphingomonas sp. | reverse complement strand
CCCCCCCCCCCCCCCCGCCCCGCCCCCCCCCCCGCCCCCCCCCGTCTCCGGCGGGAGCGCGGGGGATCAGGCTACGGACCCGGGCGGCTTGCGACGACGCGACCGCAGCTGATAGCCGACCAGGCCGAAGCCGAGGATCATCAGCGCCCAGGCCGCCGGCTCCGGCGCCGCCGCCGCGAGGTCGTCGATCTCGAACGCCGCCTGGGTCGAGGTGAAGGCGATGTTGGTGATCGCCGACTGACCGCCCAAATCATACGTCACGCGGCCGGTCTGGCCGAAGGACGCCGGCGCCGCGCCGGCGGCCGTGTTGTTCGCGGCACCACTGATGATGCCCAGGCCGCTGAGCAGCAGCGTGGACGAATCGGCAAAGGTCAGCGTCACCGAGTTGTAGTTGTCGAGCGTGCCCAGCACGAACGAGAACACCTGCACGCCCGCGCCCAGCGCGACGTTGAACGTGCCGTTCTCGATCGAGAGGTAATTGTCGTTGCCATTGGGAACGTCGGGGTTGAACGCCACACCCGTCTGATTCTGCGATCCCGGCTGGATGCGCACATCGCCGGTCTTGCTCTCGGCATAGACGCCACTTCCCTGGCCGGGCGTGAACTGCTGCCCGGTGGCGGTCCCGCCGGCGCCGAATCCCTCGAACACCTGCGCCGTGGTGAAGCCCGGAACCGTGTAGACACCGGGCGTGAAGATGATGGTCGGCGTCGGCGCGGCGTTCGCCACCCCGGCCGATCCGAGCGCAACCGCGCCCGCCACTAGATACTTGATCATGCTCAGTCCCCTTGAAGCGCCTGGAACTGCCCACGGATCGACAGACGCCATTGCCGAACCGCCCTAATGCGACCGTCTTGAAACACTAGTTCTCGAACGTTGCTCTAACCGATTCTTAACGACCGAGTCCAGCCGAATTTCCGCACTGCGGCATTTAGCCGTCCCGCTTCGAAACACATCCGGGTCACTGGCCATCGCGGTGCCCGGCGAATCGGAGCGGAGGCCAGGTCGCGCCAAGATTGAATAGCATTAGGATGGGCTTGGGATAAGGGCCGCGGCGTGGACCGCGCGTCCGTCTGGGAGAACCTTCTCATGCCAGGGCTTGGCGACGCGGCGGTGCCGACGATGGCGGGGATAATCCGATGACCGATGCCGCGCAGGCTCAGCCGCGGAACAATGGCTTCGGCTTTCTGCGGCTGTTGTTCGCGTCGCTGGTCATCGTATCGCACGTCCCCGAGCTGGTGGACGGCGATCGCCATCGCGAGCTGCTGAGTCGTCTGACCGGCACGACCTCTTTCGGGGAGTTCGCGGTCAACGGCTTTTTCGTGATCAGCGGCTTCCTGATCAGCGGCAGCCTCGACGCGAGTCGTTCGACCCGAGCATACCTCCTCAAGCGCGTCGGCCGCCTCTATCCGGCGTTCATCATCGCGTCGCTGCTCTGCCTGCTGGTCGTGGCGCCGGTCGCGGGGGGCACATCGCCCGACGGACCGCGACGGACGATGCTGCTGGCCGTGGCGCGGATCGCGATCCTGGCGCGACCGATGGTCAGCAACGCCTTCGCGGGCCAGCATGACGCCGATCCCGGCGCCGCGCTGGACGGCGTGATCTGGACCGTCCAGTATGAGTTCGCCTGTTACCTGCTCGTGATCGTTCTGGCCCTGCTCGGTTGGCTGAACCGACCGGTGGTGTTGGCCGGCCTTGCCCTTGCGCTGCTTGCCACCGCGCTCGTGTTGCCCCCAGCGCTTCTCGACCGATTCGGTCCGGCGGACCTGTTTCCCGGCCCGCTCTCCGCGCTGCTCCGGTTGCCGGCCATGTTCATGGCGGGGGCGGCCTTCCGCGTGGCCCCGCCGCTGCCTTTCGATCGTCGTGGCGTCATCGTGGCCGCCGTCGGGCTGACCGCGATGCTGACCATCCCCGCGCTGGCCCCGCTCGGCTTCGCGACCTTTGGCGCCTATCTGATCTTCGCGACCGCGACGCTCGGAAGTGGAACCTGGCTCGCCCGGATCAACAATCGGACGGACATTTCCTATGGCTTGTACCTCTACGCCTGGCCGGTTCAGCGATTGCTGATGCTGGGGGGCGTGACGGCGCTGCTGCCGCTTGGGCTGGCCACATGGGTGATCGCCGCTGCCTGCGGCCTGCTCAGCTGGCTGGTGGTGGAGCAGCCAGCCATGGCGTGGGCGCACCGTCTTGCGCGTCGAAGCCAGGTTGCCGTCGCCGCGCGACCGCCGCAGTGATTGTCGCCACCCATCGACGTGCGGGCGCCCGGACGCCCCCCGCGGCCGGGGGCTCGACCCGCCGCGCGAACCTGGCCGCGGC
>CAXTWJ010000027.1:0-1619 GCA_964247925.1 uncultured Sphingomonas sp. | reverse complement strand
GCCCCCCCCTGCCTCGGGCGCGCGCCGGCCCGCCGCCGGGGGGGGGGCGCTCGACCGTCCGCTCGAACATGGCGGCGACCGGCAGGGCGAGCGCCACCGCGATCGCCATGGCCGCGCCCGGCGGCAGCGCGTCGGCGGTCAGGCGCACGACCGCCACGATGACGGGAACGTGCGTGAGATACAGGCTGTAGGAGATGCGGCCCAGCCAGGACGGCACCGGACCGAGCAGCAGCGTGAGGGTCCGGCCCTCGACGATCGCCAGCACCAGCACCAGCCCGGCCGCGCCGGTGTCGACCAGCAGCAGGACCGCGTCGGACAGGCGGCCGACCGCGCCCGTGTTCATCGGCGCGACCGCCAGGCCGGCCAGCCCGACCAGCCAGCGCCGGCCGCGCACCGGGCCCGACCACGCCGCCACCGCCCGCCGGAGCCGGGCCGCATGGGTGGCCAGGATGATGCCGACGACGAACATCAGGACGTAGGTCGCCGTCCGCAGGACCTCCGCGACGACGCCGTCTTCGCCCAGCAGACCCAGCGCCTTCACCGACCCGAGCGTCAGCACGATCGCCGCCCCGAGCGTGGCGCGCCATGACAGGCGCGTCGCCACGAGCAGCAGCGGGAAGATCAAGGAAATCCGCAGCTCGTGAACCAGGCTCCACATCGGCGGGTTCAGCGAGGTGGTCGCGCCCGTCATCAGCAGGGTCTGCATGATCAGCGCCGGCGTGGGCGGCTCGCTCCAGTTGGCGTTGAACGCGGGCGTCGCCCCGGGGAGCGGATCGCCGCCGATCAGCAACAGCAGCCCCAGCGAGAGCACGACGGAAGCGGCGAAGGGCAGCCAGACCCGGCCGACCCGCTTGATCAGGAACGCGCCCACCGTGCGCTCGTCGAGTCGGTCGAGCCCGATCGCGAGCACGAAGCCGCTCAGCACGAAGAACAGGATCACCGCGGCGGGCCCGGCGACCAGCAGCCGCAACGGCGTCGCGAACAGCCAGCCGTGAGGCGCGCCAAGGCCCTGGGCGAACAGAAGCGGCCGGTCCTCGGGGCCGACCGTCATCAACGACGCATGATAGAACACGACCACCAGCGCGGCGAGCCCACGGACGCTGTCGAGGGATCGCAGCCGAGTCGCGGGACGGATCGTCATGCGGAGACCTAGGCACCGATCCGCCCCACCTGACAACGCGGTCGCTGGCCGACCCGTGCCGCTCAGGGACATGTCACGTCCGATCGGCCGGCCTGGCCCGACGCTCCCGCGCGACCCGTGCTCGAATTGGGACAGTTTCTCGCGGCTCGCCCGACCGGAGCGCGACTCCGCGCTTGTTCGACTCGGCGAATTGGGGCAAGGGCGATGCTGCACTGCGGCACCATCGCGCGGGTATCTCACGCGGCTTGGGGGAGTAATGACAGTGTTCAAGGCATTCGACGAACCCGCCGGGGACAACGGCTTCCCGATGCTGGCGGCTGGCGTGTCGGCCCGCCCGGCCTGGATGACCACTCCGCCCGGATGCCTGGGCCGCCAGTGAAAGGGATTGGTCGGACCGAAGAGGACAACCTGCGGGCGGCGGCCCGCTGCCGCCAGGTGCATCGGCCCGGAGTCCACGCTCACGACCAGGGACGCGCGT
>CAXTWJ010000026.1:8206-15115 GCA_964247925.1 uncultured Sphingomonas sp. | reverse complement strand
GTGCACACCCGGGCAACCGCGCGGGGGTGGGGCGCAAATTTCATCCCCGCCGCCGCCGCGCGCGAGGCCGCCAAGAAGGCGCGCGAGCTGACGCGGCGCAAGGGCGCGATGGACATCGCGTCGCTGCCCGGCAAGCTCGCCGACTGTCAGGAACGCGACCCCGCCAAGAGCGAGCTGTTCCTCGTCGAGGGCGACTCCGCCGGCGGCTCGGCGAAACAGGGTCGCGACCGGCATTTCCAGGCGATCCTGCCGTTGCGCGGCAAGATCCTGAATACCGAGCGCGCGCGGTTCGACCGGATGATCTCGTCCAAGGAGATCGGCACGCTGATCCAGGCGATGGGGACGGGGATCGGCCGCGACGACTTCAACGCCGACAAATTGCGCTATCACAAGATCGTCATCATGACCGACGCCGATGTCGATGGCGCCCATATCCGCACGCTGCTGCTGACGTTCTTCTATCGCCAGATGCCGGAGCTGATCAGCCGCGGTCACCTCTTCATCGCGCAGCCGCCGCTCTACAAGGCGACCAAGGGCCGGTCGGAAGTGTATCTGAAGGACGACGGCGCGCTCGACGAGTATCTGGTCGATGGCGGCGTAGGGCTCAGCGTGCTGGACGGGACCGGGGGCACGCGCTCGGGCGCGGACCTGCGCGATCTGGTCGATCATGCGCGGCGGATGCGCACGCTGATGCGCTACGTGCCCCGGCGCTACGATCCGACGATTATCGAGTCGCTGGCGCTGGGCGGCGCGCTCGATCCCCAGCTGGACCGTGCCGGCCGGCAGGCGAGCGTGGACGCGGTGACTCGCCGGCTCGACCAGGCGGACGAGGAGGCGCGCTGGACCGCGCGGCTGACCGAGGACGGCGGCATTCATTTCGAGCGGCTGTGGCGGGGCGTCACCGACCACCACATCATCGAGGCGACATTCCTGGTCTCCGCGGAGGCGCGCAAGCTGCACGCGCTCGCGGCGGAACAGGCGGACAGCTATGCGGGCAACAGCCGGCTGGTGCCGCTCAAGGGCGCCGCGAAGACGGAGGAGCCGGTCGCGGGCATGGCCGACGAGGACGGAACGCCGACCGACGAGGAGGGCCGGCCGACCACCATCGGTTCCGGGGCCGCCCGTGGCGAGGCGCTGGTGACGCGGCCGTCGCAGCTGCTCGACGCGGTGCTGGCGGCCGGGCGCAAGGGGCTGGCGATCCAGCGCTACAAGGGGCTGGGCGAGATGAACGCGGAACAGCTGTGGGAGACCACGCTCGACCCCGCCAACCGCTCGATGCTGCGCGTCACCAGCGACGACGTGGCCGCGGCGGACGAGGTGTTCAGCCGCCTGATGGGCGAGGTGGTGGAGCCCAGGCGCGAGTTCATCCAGGACAACGCGCTCAACGTCGCCAACCTCGATGTGTGATCCGCGACGACGATCTGGGACATCCGTGCCACACTCCCGGCCTTTTCGGGCGGCGACCAACGGAATCCGTTGATCCGGGCTGTGTTACAACATAACGGGCGGGACTGACGTCCCGCCCGCCCGGCGAGCGATCGAGGAAGTACGGGCCATCGCCACCATCTTGCCAGCCCTGCTTACCCGGGTCGCGCGCGTCGCGGCCCTGGTGCTGCTCGCCTGGCAGGCGGTGCTGGTCCAGGCGCACGTCCATCCGGGCGAGCGTGGCGTCGCGGCTCCGACGGTCGCGGGCGCGCACTGGTTCGGGGGCGAGCGCCGGCCCGACACGCCGCCGCCTTGCCCGATCTGCCGCGAGGTCGCGCAGGCCGGGCATTATCTGACGCCGACGCCGGCGGGGATAGCGCCGCCGACCGCGACCGCGCAGCCCCGGATCGCGTTCACGCTGTCGCCGCTTGTCCTGTCGCGCCGCTCGCCCGACTGGCGCAGCCGCGCGCCCCCGTTCGCCCTCCACGCCTGACCCAGTTTAGCCGGGCCCCCTCGCGCCCGTTTCGGCTCGCCCGGCGAGTCATGCCTCGTTTCGTGGAGTTTCCATGCGTATTGCCCTTCTGATCGCGCTCGCCGCGTCCACCTCCGCCTATGCCCAGACCGGCGCGCCGGCGACCAGCACCGACCCGCAGACCGGCTCGACCGCGCCCCAGGCGCCGGCACCGACCAGCCGCGACGTGGTGGTCACCGCCAACCCTTATGGCGCCGAGACGCCGACCATCGTCGCCAAGGTCAACCGCGACGCAATCGTCCAGAGTGGGGGTGCCAGCATCGCCGACGCGCTCGCCAACGTGCCCGGCATCTCCGCCACCGGCTTCGCGCCGGGCGCCAGCCGCCCGATCATCCGCGGCCAGGACGCGACCCGCGTGCGCGTGCTGGAGGACGGCAGCAGCAGCTCCGACGTGTCGGACATCGGCCCCGACCACGGCATTCCCATCGACCCGCTCTCGGCACGCAGCATCGAGGTGGTGCGCGGCGCGGCGACGCTGCGCTATGGCAGCCAGGCGATCGGCGGCGTGGTCAACATCCTCAACAACCGCGTACCGACCGAACTGGGGACCAAGGCGCTGACCGGCGAGGCGACCGGCGCGTTCAACTCCGTATCGAACACCGGCGAGGGCACGCTGCTGATGGACGGGCGCGCCGGCGACATCGCCGCGCACGCCGACGGCTTCTACCGCGACGCGCAGGATTACGACACGCCCGACGGCAAGCAGGCCAACTCCTTCTTCCGCGGCTATGGCGAGACCGCGGGCGCCAGCGTCTTCTTCGGCCCCGACAAGGACAGCCGCGTCGGCGCCGCGATCGAACAGTACAACGCCAAATACGGCATCCCCAGCGACACGACCTATATCGACATGCGCCAGACCAAGGTGCTGGGCCGATCGTCCTTCGCGCTCGGCACGGGCGCGGTGCAGGCGCTGACCGTGGATGGCAGCTACGCCGACTACACGCATGACGAGAAGGAGCCGGACGGCACGATCGACACGACGTTCCGCAACAAGGAGTTCGACGGTCGCGGCGAGCTGGTCTTCGGCGCGCTGGGCCCCGTCGCCAATTCGGCGCTGGGCGTGGAGGTGCAGCATCGCGCGTTCCAGGCGATCGGCGAGGACAGCAGCTACCTGTTCCCGACGCGCACGAACACGCAGGCCGCCTATCTCTTCACCGACACGCCGCTGGGCGACAGCCTGCACCTGCAGGCCGCGGGGCGCGTCGAGCATGTGCGCGTGACCGGCACGCCGGCGTCCGACCAGTTCACCCGGCGGAGCTTCACGCCGATCAGCGGGTCGATCGGCGCGTTGTACGGGATCGGCAAGGCGGTGAAGCTGGGCGCGAACTTCGCCTCGACCGGCCGCGCGCCGGCGATCACCGAGCTGTTCGCGCGCGGGGGGCATGACGGCCCGAACACGTTCGAGACCGGCGATCCCAATCTGAAGATCGAACGCGCCAACTCGCTGGAGGGCACGCTGCGCGTCGATACCGGCCGGTTCGGGTTCGAGGGCAGCGTCTACTATTCGTGGTTCCGCAACTACGTCTATGGCGACCTGACCGGGCGCACCTGCGACGACGACGGCAACTGCGTCGATGGCGACGCCAACGACCTGCGCGAGCTGAACTACCGTCAGCAGCGCGCGCGGTTCCGGGGCGCGGAGGCGCAGGCGCATTTCGACCTGTTCCGGCACGGCGAGACCCGGCTGCAGCTGCGCGGCGTCGCCGACTATACCCGCGCGACGCTGGGCGACGGCAGCAACGTGCCCCGCATCCCGCCCTATCGCGTCGGCGGCGGCGCCAATTACGAGAGCCGGCTGTTCGACGCGGGCGCGCTGTTCACCCATATCGGGCGGCAGAACAGGTTCGGCGCGTTCGACACGCCGACGGCGTCGTACAATCAGCTGACCGCGCAGGCGGTGCTGCGGCCGTTCCACGCCTATCCGGGGGTTGAGCTGGCGGTGATCGGGCAGAACCTGACGGACGACGTCCAGCGCAACGCGGCGGCGCTGAACAAAGATCTGGTGGAAGCGCCCGGGCGCAACATCCGCGTGGTGCTGAAGGTCGCGACCTTCTGACGGGAGGTGGGCAGGGCGCATGGCCGACGGAACCGCTTGCAATCTCGCGACAATGAACGAGGGAGAGCGAAACGCTTCGGAAGAGGATCACCATGCGCCCTGTTCGCCTGTTCGCGACGTTCCTGCTGTCGGCCGCCGCGCCCGCGCTGGCGCAGGTCCACGGGTATGGCGGATTGGCGCTCAGCCCGGCAGGCGACCGGGTCGCCGCGACCGAAGTGGCAGGCAAGGCGGGCCACAACGCGATCGTCGTCCGGCAGGCAGGCGATGGGCGGGTCGTTCGCACGATCGACCCCTGCGCCAAGTGCGCTTACGCCGGCCTGACCTTCGGTCCCGCCGGGCAGATCGCCTTCGTCGCGCGCGAGCCGGGCGCCGCGACCGCCGCGCTGATGGTCGCCGAAGCGCGGGGCGTCACGCGCACGGTGGCGACGGTCGGTGGCCTTGCCTCCACGCCGCGCTTCTCACCCGACGGCCAGCGGATCGCGCTGCTGGTGACGCTGGGCGCCGCCAAGGAGACGGGCGCGACCCAGGCTGGCGTGCGTCAGGTCGGTGAGATCGGCGAGACGAACGACGAACAGCGGCTCGCCGTCTTCCCGGCCTCCGGTGCGCCGGTCACGACGGTGACGCCCGTCTCGCCCGCCGATCGCTACATCTACGAATATGACTGGACGCCGGACGGGCGCGGCTTCGTCGTCACTAGCGCGCCGGGCAATGGCGACGCGAACTGGTGGGTGGCGACGTTGGACGCGGTGGACGCGACCACCGGCGCGGTGCGCACCATCGCGAATCCCGCGACGCAGCTGAACTTTCCGCGCGTGTCGCCGGACGGGCGTACCGTCGCCTATATCGGCGGGCTGATGAGCGACTTCGGCTCGGTCGGCGGTGACGTGTGGACGGTACCGCTCGCGGGCGGCACGCCCACCAACATGACGGCGGGCCAGCCCGTGACGGCGGTGTCGCTCGACTGGACCAGCGCCGGGCTGCGCGCGGCGACGCTGCGCAATGACCAGATGGGCGCGGCGAAGGTCGAGGGCGGGCGCTTTCGCCCGTTGTTCGAGCGGCCGGTCGGCCTGGCGGCCGGCGACGGCCGCATCGCCTGGAGCGCGGACGGCCGCACGATCGCGACCGTGGCGCAGGACTGGACGCACGCACCCGCGATCAACGCGGGGCCGGCCACCGCGCCGCGCCAGATCACCCACAACAATGACGCGATCCCCGCCGCGATCGGGGCGCGCTCGGTGAGCTGGCGCAGCGACCAGTTCACCGCGCAGGGCTGGCTGCTCAGCCCGCTCGTCGCGCCCAGCGGAAAGGCGCCGATGATCGTCAACGTCCATGGCGGCCCGTCGGCGGCGACCACGCCTCGCTTCCTCGAAAAGGGTGCCGCGACCGAGCTGATGGACGCGGGTTATTACGTGTTCCTGCCCAACCCGCGCGGCTCCTATGGTCAGGGGGAGGCGTTCACCGCCGCCAACAAGCGCGACTTCGGTGGCGGCGATCTGCGCGACATCCTGGCGGGCGTCGATGCGGTGGAGAAGGTCGCGCCGATCGACGACGCGCGGCTCGGGCTGACCGGCTGTTCCTATGGCGGGTTCATGGCGATGTGGGCGAACACGCAGACCAATCGCTTCAAGGCGATCGTGGCCGGGGCCGGCCTGTCGAACTGGATCAGCTATTATGGCACCAACGGCATCGACACCTGGATGCTGCCCTTCTTCGGCAAGTCGGCCTATCAGGACTACAAGGCCTATGAGGACGCGTCCGCCGTCTATCACGTCAAGAGCGCGAGGACGCCGACCTTCATCTATGTCGGCGAGCGTGACATCGAGGTGCCGCCGACCCAGTCGATCGAATGGTACAGGGCCCTGAAGGCGCAGGGTGTCGATACCAGCCTGGTCATCTATCCCGACGCCGGCCATTGCGTGACCCGACCCGATCAGGCGGCCGACGTTCGCAAGCGTCAGCTCGCCTGGTTCAACAAGTATCTGCGCCCTTAGAGGAGGATGTCCATGCGTCGTTTGCTCCCGCTGCTGCTCGTCGCCGCCGCCGCGCCCGCCGTCTAGCCCGCCATTCAGGCCGCGCTCACCGACCCGGCGCGCGCCGATCAGGCCGCCGACGATGCCCGGCGTCAGGCCGCGGCCGTTCTCGCCTTTTCGGGCGTGAAGCCAGGCGACCAGGTGATCGATTTCCTGCCAGGCTCCGGCTACTGGACGCGCATCTTCACCGGCGTGGTCGGGCCGAAGGGGCACGTTTATGCCTATTGGCCCCAGGGCGGGGAGAAATACGCCGCCAAGGCCCTGCCCGCGTTGCAGGCGCGCGGCCTCGCCAACGTGACCGCAGAGGTGCAGACCACCAAGCTGCCGACCCCGCCCAAGCCGGTCGATCTGTTCTGGACCGCGCAGAACTACCACGACATTCCCGAGGGGCTGACGACCGCGTTCAACGCGGCGGTGTTCAAGGCGCTCAAGCCCGGCGGCACCTATCTGATCATCGACCATGCCGACACGCACGGCGCGGTGCGGTCCGAACCGTTCAAGCACCGCATCGACCCCGCCGTGGTGCGGAGCCAGGTGACCAGCGCCGGTTTCCGTTTCGTCGGCCAATCGACGGTGCTGGCGAACCCGGCGGACGACCACTCGACCAACGTGTTCGATCCCACGATTCGGGGGCATACCGACCAGTTCGTGTTCCGGTTTACCAGGCCGAAGTGAACCGACGCCCGTTCGCGACGTTGACGCGGACGGACGGAGGCAATGGCATGACTTGGTGGAAGGTGGCGCTGGCGGGCGCGGCGAGTGGCGTGACGGCGGCGGCGGCGATGTCGCTCTATCAGGCGGCGACGGCGTCGGCGTTCGGGCAGGACGGCGGCGGCGAGCCGTCCAACGAGAAGGCCGCGGATGGC
>CAXTWJ010000026.1:2172-8196 GCA_964247925.1 uncultured Sphingomonas sp. | reverse complement strand
CCATTATGCGACGGGCGCAGCGCTGGGGATCGGCTATGCCGGCCTCGTCGCCGCGGAGCCGCGCGTCGCGGCCGGCTTCGGCCTGCCCTATGGCGCGGTCGTGGCGCTGCTGCTGGACGATGTGGCGGTGCCGGCGCTTGGCTGGGGCGAGTGGCCCGACGTCACCGACGTGACGGCCAATGCCTACACGCTCTCCGCCCACCTCGTCTTCGGCGCGGCGCTGGAGGGCGGGCGTCGTCTCGTCGAGGGCGCGCTCGACTAGCGCGTCGCCGCGCGCAGCGTCGCGCGGACGCCGCGATGCGCCGTGTCGTACTCTACCGCCGTCTGCAGGCTCTGCGCCATGGCGCGGATCAGCTTGGTACCCAGCCCGGTGCCGCGCGGCGCGGCGTCGAGCGCCATGCCGCAGCCGTCGTCCTCGACCGCGAGCAGGAAGACGTCGTCGCTATCCCGGTGCAGCGCTACGCGCACCTCGCCCGCGCCGGTCGGGTAGGCGTATTTGCACGCGTTCGACACCAGCTCGGTCACGATCACGCCCAGCGACACCGCGCGGTCGGTCGGGAGGCGGATCGGGTCGGCGGCGAGCTTGAGGCGGCGCGGCGCGGCGTCGGACGACCAGGTCTCCGCCAGCTCGTCGATCAGCGCTCCCAAATACTCCTGCATATCGACGCTCTCGACGTCGCTCGACGTGTAGAGTCGGCGATGCACCTGCGCGATCGCGCCGATGCGACGCTGCGTGTCCTCCAGCGCGTCGCGCGCGGCCGGGTCGGCGAGCGCCGTCGCCTGCAGCCGGACCATCGCGGACACGAGCTGCAGCGAGTTGGCGACGCGGTGGTTCACTTCGCCCAGCAGCGCCTCCAGCCGCGCGTTGCTGGCGCGCAGCGCCGCCTCGGCGTCCGCCTTGGCGCGCTCCAGCAGCGTGCGCTCGCGCACCTGCTCCAGGCTGGCGGCGAGCAGGTCGAAGAAGTCCTGTCCCACCGTCTTCACGACATAGTCCGCCGCGCCCGCCTTGAGCGCGGCGACCGCGATCCGGCCCTCGTCGGAGCCTGTGACATAGACCACGGGCGGCGGCTCGGGCAGCCGGCGCAGCGCGGTCAGCGTCGCGAGGCCGTCCATGCCCGGCATGTAGTGATCGACCGCGACCAGATCGAACCGGGTCGCCGCCGCCAGCGCCACGCCTTCGGCCCCGCCCTCCGCCGGCGTGACCTGATAGCCTCGCCGGGTCAGCGCGCGCGCCGCCAGCCGGCGGATGCCGTCATCGTCGTCGATGTAGAGAACGGAGAGGGCCAAGGGTCAGCCCTCTACCTCGGGCACCTGGATCACCGACAGGAACAGGCCGAGCTGGCGGATCGCCTGGGCGAAGCTTTCATAGTTCACCGGCTTGGTGATATAGACGTTGCAGCCCAGATCGTAGCAGCGCTGGATCTCCACCTTGTCATCGGTGGTGGTCAGCACCACCACGGGCGTGCGCTTGAGCGGGCTGCCGTCGGCCTTGATCTTGGCCAGGATGTCCGTGCCGCTCATGTCGGGCAGGTTCAGGTCGAGCAGCACCAGCGCCGGGCCGTTCAGTGCCGGGCCGTGCGGGGACTCGAACATGAACGTGAGCGCCGAGCCGCCGTCGGTGAAGTGCTGAATGTCGTTCATGATGCCGGCGCGGCGGATGTTCTTCTCGATCAGCCGAGCATGGCCCTCATCGTCCTCGACCATGACGATGCTGACGGTGCGGTGGTCGTTCATGCGGCGGTCCCGGGCTGGAAGGTGGCGGGGAGGCTGAGGCGGAAGGTCGATCCTTCGCCCAGCGTTGATTCGACGTCAATCGTGCCGCCCAGCCGATAGGCGAGCGCGCGAACATGGGCGAGGCCGATGCCCTCGCCCGGCTGGTCCTGCGTCCCCGACCGGCGGAACAGGTCGAAGATGCGCTGATGATCGCCCGGCGCGATGCCGCGGCCGTTGTCGATCACCGACACGATCACGCGCCCGCGCTCCCGGAAGGCGACCACCGAGATGCGCCCGGCGCGGCCGGGCTGGAGGTATTTGGTCGCGTTCTCGATCAGGTTGGACAGGATCTGCTCGACCGCCAGCCGGTCGCTGGTGACCGTCGGCATCGCGCCCTGGACGTCCACCGTGACGCCGCGCTCGTCGATGACGTGCTGGATCGACGCCACCGCATGACGGGCGATGTCGGCCATGTCCAACGCCTCGGCCGCGATCACGCGCCGCCCCTCGCGCGACAGCTTCAGGATGGCGTTGATCAGCCGGTCCATCTTCTCCGTCGAGGTGCGGATGAAGCCGATCGCTTCCGGCAAATCCTCGCGCGCGGCGAGCGCCGCCTCCGGCGTCAGCAGCCGCGGCGCCTCCGCCTCCGTGCGATCCACCAGCGTCCTGAGCGGCGCGGTGGCGCTTTCCAGCTCGGCGGTGAAGCCCATGACGTTGACCAACGGCGAGCGCAGGTCGTGGCTGACGATATAGGCGAAGCGCTGGATCTCCTCGTTCGCGCGCGTCAGGTCGGCGGTACGCTCGCGCACCTGCTGTTCCAGCTCCTCATTGAACGACGCCAGGCGGTCGCGCGACGCCTGCAGGTCGCGCGTGAAGCGAAGCAGCGTCACCGTCGTCACGACCGCGAGCAGCGCGAGCAGCACGCCCGCCAGCGCGAGCACGAGGTAGAAGGTGTTGACGCTCGCCAGCTGCTGCGCATCGCGTATGACGAGCAGCCGGCGCTCCTCCGCCTGCATCCGGGCGGCGGTGTCGCGGATCAGGCGCGGGCGCTTGTACGCGGCCTCGGCCACGAAGCCGCGGGTCGCATCGTCGGGGCGACCGGCGCCCACCAGCGCGATGCTGCGGTCGCGCGCTGCGATCAGCGCCGCGATGCGCCGGCGATACTCGATGACGTTGAGCTGCTGGCGCGGGTTGTCGCGGGTGAGCGTCGCGATCCGGTCCACCGCCGGGCCGAGCTGGACCTGGAAACCGCGATAGGCGTCGAGGTAGCGCTGCTCGCGCGCGAGCAGGTAGCCGCGTCGCGCCGTCTCGCCCTGCTCGATCAGGAGCTGCGCCTGGGCGATGGCGACCTCGACCTGATAGGTGTGTTCGACCCAGCCGCTGTGTTCGCGCGTGCGGCCCGCGACCCACACCGCCCCGATCCCGGCCGCGAGCAGCAGCGCGAAGCCGAGCGCCATGGCGGCGATGAGGAATCGGCCGATGGACTGGTTTGTGGCCCCCATCCGCCGCGCGAGCGCGCCGAACATGGACCGTGCCTATAGTGTAACGATCTGAGAAGGCTAGAGCAGCAGTTCCTGCGCCGTCACTCGGCTAACAGCGCCACCGCCCCGCCGACGCGCCAGCTCGGTCTCGGCGGTGTAGCGCACGTCGGCGTCGCGATCGGACAGGAAGCCGTGCAGGCTGTCGTCGCCGATTTCCTGCCAGCTCTTGCCCCGATCCGGACCGAAGCGCACGCGCGGCAGCAGGCCGGGCAGGCGCGACCATTCGATCAGCTGCGCGACGCTCGCCTCGTTCAGCTGATCGCGCAGATGGTGGGCGGTGACATAAGCGTCGGGAAAGGCGCGATGCACGGGCAGCCCGCGCTCGTGCTCCAGCCCCTGCGGCTTGCGCCAGTAGCGCAGCACCTGGTTGGAAAAGGCGGGGCTGTCGGGCCACAGGCGCAGCGCGCACTTCCAGGTGCAGATCCACTCGGCGCCGTTCGACAGCGCGGGTGTGCAGAACTGCTGTTCGAAATCGGCGCGGTGCGCGGCCAGCGCCAGTCGGCGCGGCCAGGGGTCGAGCACGGGCCGGGCCGCGTCCTGCCACCACGGCGCGTCGGCGACCCATTCATCAAGGATGTGATGCACCGCCTGCGTGATCGGCGGGCAGGGGCGGCCGGGGTTGACGAACCGCTGCCCGCCCTCGCCATGCAGCTCCCAGCGCCCGTCGGGCCCGAGCGCCACGTCCTGCCAGCCCACCTCCAGCACGCCGTGCGCGGGCGGGGCGTTGCCCGTGGTTTCCAGATCGACGACGCGGATGAGTTGAGGCTGGGGAGGACGCGAGGACATGCCCGGCGCAGATGGGGCGGGCGCGCCGCTTTATCCAGCGAAACCGGCGCCGCCGATCAGCCCTTCGTGATCGAGGTCGATCTCGCGTACACCGCGCCGCTGCCGCGCCTGCTCGACCAGCCCGCGCAGGCCTTCCCGCCGATCGCGCGCCTGGGGCACGTCGCGCATGGCGAACTGCCGGTCGCCAGTGGTGCGGTCGGTCGAGGTCAGGGTGATCGTGCCGATGTCGGCCAACTGGTTGAGCAGCGAATAGTCGAGCCGCACATCCTTGATCCGGTACAGCTCGATCTCGTCGATCGTTTTCAGGAGAATGCCGCGCCTGATGATGAGGCGCTGGTCGGTGACCTCGTACGACGAGGCCATCGCCCGCAGCCAACGGACCAGCACGAGGATCAGTCCGACGCCGAGCAGGCAGAGCAGCAGCGTGCCCCAGCCCCGGAAGCTGCCGAACAGCCATCGCGCGGTGGAGGAGCGGAACTGATCGACGTGGCGCTCGGGCATCTCACTCCCCTCGTCACCCCGGCCAAAGAGCCGGCGTTCCGCTGCCTTTGATCGTCCAGGAAGCGGGACCCCGGGTCAAGCCCGGGGTGACGGGCCGGTCAGTGAGGAACCTGCTCGCCGCGCGTGATCCCGCTCAGCGCCAGCTGCGTGTCGATCGCCGCGACCAGGCGCGCCAGCCCCGCCTCGTCGCGCGCCTCCGCCCGCGCGACCAGCACGTCCTGCGTGTTGGACGCGCGCAGCAGCCACCAGCCGTCGGGCGTGGTGACCCGCGCGCCGTCGGTGCGATCGACGTCGGCGCCGTCCGCCGTCAGCCGCGCGAGCACCTCGTCCACCACCGCGAACTTGCGCGCCTCGTCCACCTCGAAGCGCAGTTCGGGCGTGGACGGCGGGGTGGGCATCAGGTCGCGCAGCTCCGTCAGCGAGCGGCCGGACAGATGCACGGCGCGGATCAGCTGCACGGCCGCGAACTGCGCGTCGTCGAAGCCATACCAGTCCGGGCGCCCGAAGAAGATGTGCCCGCTCATCTCGCCGGCCAGCGGCGCCCCTTCGCCCTTCATCCGCGTCTTGACGTGGCTGTGGCCGGACTTGCCCATCACCGGTCGTCCGCCGAGTTCGGTGATGCGCTCGAACAGCGTCCCGCTCGCCTTCACGTCCGCGACGATCGCGGCGCCCGGGCGCGCGCGCAGCACCGGCTCGGCCAGGAGGGCGATGAGCTGATCGCCCCAGATCACACGGCCCCGCCCGTCGATCGCGCCGATCCGGTCGCCGTCCCCATCGAATGCGACGCCGAAGTCGAGCTGCTTCTCCGCCACCAGCCGCTTCAGGTCGGCGAGGTTCGCCTCGACCGTCGGGTCGGGATGGTGGTGGGGGAAGCGGCCATCGACCTCGGCATACAGGACGTGGTGCTCGCCCGGCAGCTCGCGCACCAGCCGCTCCACCACCGGCCCGGCGGCACCGTTGCCGCAGTCCCAGCCGATCCGGTAGGCGCCGCCCGCATAGCCCGCGAGCAGCCGGCCGACATAGGCGTCGATCACCGAATGGTCGGTGACGCTGCCCGCGCCCTCCTCCCAGTCGCCCGCCGCGGCCAGCCGCGCCAGATCCGCCACGTCCGGGCCGAAGAAGCTGTCATGGCCCAGCACCATCTTGAAGCCGTTATGATCGGCCGGGTTGTGGCTGCCCGTCACCTGCACGCCGGCATCGACCTCCAGCGTCGCCTCCGCATAATACAGCATCGGCGTCGGCCCCAGCCCGGTGCGGACCACATCGGCGCCCGACGCGAGGAGCCCGGCGACCAGCGCCGCCTCCAGCGCGGGCGAGGACAGCCGCCCGTCCTAGCCGCCCGCCCCGCGGGGGCCGCCGACCGGACCAAGCGGATCGCCGGCACGGTGCTGGCGCTCGGCACGGTCAGCCTGGTCACCGACGTGTCCAGCGAGATGGTCACCGCGGTCCTGCCGCTGTTCCTGATCCTGCAGATCGGTCTCAC
>CAXTWJ010000026.1:0-2162 GCA_964247925.1 uncultured Sphingomonas sp. | reverse complement strand
GCACCGCCCCGCTCAATCCCCCCCGCCCCGGGGGGGCGCCCGCGCGCGCCCGCCCCGGGGCGCGAAGCCGCGCCCGACGGCATGGGCGTCCGCCGGCCCCAGCGTGCGCCCGACCACGCCGCGTACGTCATAATCGCGCAGGATGGAGGGGTGGAACAGGTGGGTCATCGGGCACCGCCGGCGCGCGCGGAAGGTGAGGATGGTAACGCTACGTCACGCAGGGACGCTCCCCCGGACCGGATTCGGTGGCAGGAACGCGAGAGGGGATGATAGTTCATCATGCGGCGGGTCTGTCAGAAGCGGCGCTTGTAGGACATCTGTCTAGCTCGACCGACGCAGCAGCAGGTCGCGCGCCGCGTTCACCTGTCGCGCCAGCTCCGCCGAGCCGCCCCGGTCGGGATGGACGCCCGCGGCCAGCCGGCGATGCGCGGCGCGGATCGCGTCGGCGTCGGCATCCGCGTCGAGGCCCAGCACCGCGCGGGCCTCCGCCACGTCACGTCCGGTGGGCAGCCGCCTGCGCCGGGGACGCAGGATCATCCACGCGCCCCAGACCAGGACGAGAACGAGGATCAGCTTCACGCGACGGCGGCCACCGTCACCTGCGGCTCGGGCAGCGCCAGCGCCGCCATCATCTCGCGCAGCTCCTGCCGCGCGGCGACATGGCCCAGCCCCATCTGCCCGAACTGTTTCGCGTCGATCATGGTGAGCCCGGCGGGGAACAGCTCGCGATAGATGACGCGCTCGCCCAGCCCGGGGATCAGGCGAAAGCCGACGCGCTTGGCAAGCTGCCCCAGCGCGTCCTGCACGCGACGCATGTTGCGCGCCTCGATGTGCTGGAGGCGATTGCGCAGGACCACCCAGTCGATCGTCGCCCCGTCGGCGCGCGCGCGGCTCTTGCGCGCGTCCCAGATCAGCTCGGCGTAGAAGGACGGGCGCGTCACCTTGTAGGTCTCCGGATCGACCTGCCCGATCAGGTCGAAATCGACGAAGCTGTCGTTCATCGGCGTCACCAGCGTGTCCGACAGCGCCGCCGCCGCGCGCGCGAACGGGTCGTCCCGGCCCGGCGTGTCCACGATCAGGTAATCCGCCCCGTTGATCAGCCGACTCCACGTCTCCTCGAACGCATCATCGGTCTGCGCGGTATGGGTGGCGTGGACGGGCATGGGCAGGTCGGCGCCGGTGCGCTTGATCGTCGAGGCACGGTTGTCGAGATAGCGGCCCACCGTCCGCTGGCGGTGATCGAGGTCGAGGCACGCGACACGCGCGCCCCGCGCGGCTAGCGCGATCGCGACATGGACCGCCGTGGTCGATTTGCCCGTGCCGCCCTTTTCATTGGCGAATACGATGACATGGGTGTTGTCGGGCCCGCTCGGCAAGGGACAGGTTCCTTGTTGGGGAAGGGGGTTGGGTTGCTCGGTCGTCCCGCCCTTCATAGAAGCCCGGCCGCGAATGTTCGAGAGGGTTAAGCCGTTGTTGACTGTCCGGGAATTGGGCGACCTGCGCGCCGCGGTGGCCGGGTTCCGCAGCGAGGGCGAGCGCGTCGCGCTGGTGCCGACGATGGGCGCGCTCCACGCCGGGCACATGGCGCTGATCGCGGCGGCGCGCGCGCGGGCCGAACGCGTGGTCGCCTCCATCTTCGTCAACCCGAAGCAGTTCGGCGCCCACGAGGATCTGGGGCGCTATCCCCGGCGCGAGGCGACGGACGCTCGGATGCTGGCGGATGCGGGCTGTGACCTGCTGTGGCTGCCCGAGGTGGCGACGATGTACCCCGCCGGCTTCGCCACGACGGTCAGCGTCGCGGGGGTGAGCGAACGCTGGGACGGCGCGGCGCGGCCGGGCCATTTCGATGGTGTCGCGACCGTGGTCGCCAAGCTGTTCCATCAGGCAGCCCCCGACGTCGCGCTGTTCGGCGAAAAGGACTGGCAGCAGCTGCAGGTGATCCGCTGCATGGTCGCCGATCTCGACATGGACGTCGCGATCGTGGGCGTGCCGACGCAGCGCGATGACGACGGCCTCGCGCTGTCCTCGCGCAACATCTATTTGAACGAAGAAGAAAGGCGGTCGGCGCGCGCCTTGCCGCGCAGCCTCGGCGAAGCTGCGGCGGCGATCCAGAACGGCGCGGACATTCCCGCCGCGCTTGCCGCCGCGAAGGAGAAATTGGT
>CAXTWJ010000025.1:10879-15141 GCA_964247925.1 uncultured Sphingomonas sp. | reverse complement strand
GGCCGTCGGCGGGGGCCACATCGACCGCGCCCTCCAGCACCTGCACCGACGGGCCCTCGGGCGTGACGCCGACGGCGAAGGTGGTGCCCTTCACGACGGCGGCGAGGTACGGCGTCCGCACCTCGAAATGCGGCGTCATCTTCTTCTTGATCATGAAAACGACGCTGCCGACATCCTGCACCATGCGCGTCCAGCCGGTCGCCTCCTCGTCGGCGGGGACGTGCAGGCGCGTGGCGGGAGCGACCATCATGAACTCGGTCCCGCGCACCAGCACGGCGCGACCGCCCGGCCCGGTGCTGACCACGTCGCCCGGCGCCACCGCGTTGCCCCGCGTCGCCGCCTTGCCGATGCCGGCATGGCCGATCGTCACCGGCCCGGACGCCTCGCTGACCGTCCAGCCGACCGGCCCGGCGAGCGCGGCGGCGGACGAGCCGAGGGCGAGAAGGGCGAGGAGGTGCTTGCGCAAGGGAGAACTCCGGTCCGGGCCGATCCGGCCCCGTCCTCGCCCTGCGCCCGCCACCTTGCGATCCCGTTTCGCCCGATGGTTAAACGGTCATCAGTGATCGGCCTCGGGCCGGGCTAACCAAATACAAACAATCGCGAAGCTATGCGCCTCCTCGGCACGGGAAGCGGGGTTCGGGGTGAAGCGTTCGGTGGCGTTGACGGTGGCGGCGCTCATCCAGGCGAGCGGCGCGGGCGCGCAGGTCGTGCTCGACCGCGCGGACCCGACGGTGATCGAGCGCACGGTGCCAAGGCCGGTGCCTGTCCAACCGGTCGCGCCGACGGCGACGTCCACCGCCCCGTCGCCGCCGGTCAGCGTCGCGCCCGTCACCGGCGTCGTGCGCGCGATCACGGTGATGGGCCAGGATGAACTGCCGCCGGAAATCTTCGCCGCCGCGATCACGCCCTTCATCAGCCAGGTGCTGGGCCGCGCGGAGCTGACGCGGCTTGCCGGCGCGGTCGCCGACGCGGCGCGCGCGCGCGATTACCCGTTCGCGACCGCCCGGATCGAGCGGCAGGCGCTCACCGACGGCATCCTCCACGTCACGCTGGATCTGGGCGCGGTCGATGCCGTGCGCGTGATCGGCGCCCGGAACGCGGCCGCCGACCGCATCCTGCAGCACGCGCTGGTGACGGGCAGGGGCGTGCGCCGCGCGGCGCTGGAGCGCGCGATCGGGCTGGTCGGCGACCTGCCGGGCGTGCGTGTCACGGGCAGCCGCTATCTGCGCCAGGACGGGTTCGGCATCCTGCTCGTCACGATCGAGGCCGACCGGGCCAGCGCCTATGTCCAGCTCGACAATCGGGGCAGCGACGAAGTGGGGCCGTTCCGCTCCACGATCCTCGCGAGCCTGCGCAGCCTCGTCGGGCCGGCGGACGAACTCGGCGTGATCGTCTCGCAGACGCCGTTCCAGCCCGACGAGTTCGCTTTTCTGCGCGCGCGCTATTCGATGCCGGTGGGCGACACGGGCACGGTTGTCTCGGTCTCGGGGTCGGTGGCCCGCTCCCACCCGGGCGGGGCACTGAAGGCGCTCGACATCGTCGGGCGCAGCGCCGACGTCGCGCTGGACGTGCGGCGCCCGCTATCGCGCAGTCGCGCGCGGAGCCTGTGGGCGAGCGCGGAACTGCGCGGCCTCGGCAGCAATCAGCGCCTGCGTGGCGCGCGGCTGCGGCGTGACCGGCTGGCGACGCTGACCGGCGCGCTGGACGGGACGGCGCGGCTGGCGGGCGGCGTCGCGCATGGTGAGCTGACGGGCATCGCGGGCCTGCCGATCGCGGGCGTGACGCATGACGGCGACCCCCTGGCGTCACGGACCGACGGCGACGCGCGGTTCGTGGCCGGCACCTACGCGATCGACTGGGTCAGGCCGATCGGCCGGCCGTTCAGCGTCGCGGTGGCGAGCGCGGGCCAGCTCGCCTCGCGCCCGCTGCTGGCGACGGAGGAGATCGGCGCCGGCGGCCCCGCCTTCGTCCGCGCCTATGACGACGCCGAACGGACCGGCGACAGAGGCGTGCTCGGGTCGCTGGAGGTGCGCGCCGACACCGGCCGCATCCCGGGCAGCGCCGTGACGCGCGCGCAGCTGTTCGGCTTTGTGGACGGCGGCACGGTGGGCAACCTGCGCGGCGGCGTCGGCGGTGGCACGCTCGTCTCGACGGGCGCGGGCGCGCGGATCGGCACGGGCACGATCAGCTGGATGGCCGAAGTCGCCGTGCCGTTGAACGCCGACCGGTTCGACACGGGGGATCGCCGGCCGCGCTTCTCGTTCCGCGTCGCGCGCGCCTTCTGATGCGGCCGCGCGCCGTCCGCCGCAGCTCGTGGGCGATCCTGCTCGGCGCGGCGTTGCTGGGCTGGCTCGCCACGATCGGTCCCATCGGTGGCCCCTTCGAGCGCGCGCTGGAACCGCTGAGGTTCGGCGTCCATCAACGACAGGCGAGCGGCCGGGTCGCCGTCGTGGAGATGGACGCGGACAGCGTGGCGGCGATCGGTCAATGGCCGTGGCCGCGCCGCAATCATGCCGCCGTCATCGACCGGCTCCGCGCCGCCGGCGCCGCGTCGATCGTGTTCGACGTCGATCTGTCCGCGCCCTCGAACCCCCGGGACGACGCGATGGTGGCGGCGTCGCTGGCGCGATCGGGCGGGCTGGTGGCGCTGCCCACCTTCGCGCAGCAAGCCGCGTCGCATGACGCCCGCCAGCGGGAGGCGCTGCCGCTGCCGGCGTTCCGCGACCATGCCGCGCTGGCATCGGTCAGCATCCTGCCCGACGTCGATGGGCTGGTCCGCGCCATGCCACTGGCGACAGTCACCGCCGGCACGCCAAGACCGTCCTTGTCCGCCTACATCGCCGCGCGTCAGGGCACGGCCGACGCGACCTTTCCCATCGACCTCTCGATCGATCCGGCCACCATCCCGCGGCTGAGCTTCGCGGCCGTGCGCGACGGCCGGTTCGACCCGGCATCGGTCAAGGGTCGCGACATCCTGATCGGCGCGACCGCGATCGAGATCGGCGATCGCTACGCGACCGCCTGGCGCGGCGTGCTGCCGGGCGTGGTGGTGCAGGCGCTCGCGGCGGAGACGCTGCTGCGCGGCGTGCCGTCCGGCGGGTCGGGTGTGACGGTCGTGACGCTGGCGCTGCTGCTGGCGAGCCTGATCGTGCGTGCGCGCACCGGCGTGGGCATCGCCGTATCGCTGGCGGCCACCGCGACGGTGCTGACGACGGCGGTGCTGGTCGCGCAGCACTGGTCCGCCATCTATTACCCGCTGGCCGCCGGCCTGGCGGTGCTGCTGGCGGCTGCCGTCCCGGCCATCGCGCGTCACATCGCCGGGCGCTTCCGGGCCGAGCGCCTCATCGACGACGCGACGGGCCTGCCCAACCAGCGCGCGTTCCTGGCCGGATCGGCGGTCGGTTCCGTGGCGGTCGTGCAGGTCAACAACCTCGACGCGCTGTCGGCCGTGCTGGACCCGACCGACCTTGCCCATGCCATCACGCGCACCGCCGAGCGGCTGCGCCTCGCGAGCGTGGACGGGGCCGTGTTCCGCGTCCGCAGCCATCATCTGGCCCTGGTGTTGTCGGCGGAACAGCCGGTCGCGGACACGCTTGCGGCACTTCGCGCGGTGCTGCTCGGCGCGGTCGAGGTCGGCGGGCGACCCGTCGATGTCTCGGTCGCGATCGGCGTCGCGGGGGAGGGGACACGTGCCCGCCTGTTGACCGACGCCGCGCTGGCGGCCGAGGCGGCGACACGCGACGGCGCGTTCTGGCGCCAGGCGAGCGTCAGCCAGGACGCGCTGGAACGCTCGGTACGCCTGATGGGTGAGCTCGACTCCGCCATCGCCGCGGGCCAGATCGGCGTCCATTACCAGCCCAAGCTGAAGCTGTCGTCCGACCGGATCACGAGCGTGGAGGCACTGGTCCGCTGGTTCCATCCCGAGCGCGGCACCGTGCCGCCCGATCTATTCATCCCGCTTGCCGAGCAGAGCGACCGAATCGAGGCAATGACGCTGCACGTGCTGGCCACCGTGCTGCGCGACGCGGCGGGGTGGCGCGCGGCGGGGCATCAGGTGTCGGCCGCCGTCAACATCTCCGCACGGCTGCTGTCGTCGGCGCCGTTCAACGCGGCCGTCGATCAGCTGCTCGCGGGCGCGGACGTCCCGGCCGAGGCGCTGATCTTCGAGGTCACGGAGTCGGCCACGCTGTCCGACCCCGCCAGCGCGGTCGCGGCGCTGCAGGGCTGCGCGAGCCCGCGCAGCGTCGCCACCCGCCGCGGCA
>CAXTWJ010000025.1:883-10869 GCA_964247925.1 uncultured Sphingomonas sp. | reverse complement strand
GCTATCGCGCGCGCGGGATCGCGGTGTCGATGGACGATTACGGCACCGGTCAATCGACGCTGACCTATTTGCGGCAACTGCCGCTGAGCGAGCTGAAGATCGACCGCAGTTTCGTGCAGTTCGCGCATGAGCGTGCCGCCGACGCGCTGCTGGTCCGCTCCACGATCGAGCTGGCGCACGGCATGGGGCTGACGGTGGTGGCCGAGGGGATCGAGGACGCGGCCTGTCTCGACTTCTTGCGCTCGCACGGATGCGACATGGCGCAGGGCTATCATATCAGCCGCCCGGTGCCGCTCGCCGACCTGCTCGCATTGCTCGCCGAGGACCATGATCTCGGGAGACGCGCCGGCTGAGCCCGGGGACCTTGGCGGGCGTCGCCGCGCGGCTTACACGGCCGGTCCAGCCGTACGGGACCGATCCGATGATCCAAGACGCCGACCTTCGCCTGTTCGTCGATGGGGCCTGGCAAGCGGGCGAGGGGCGTGACACCGGGCCGGTGTTCAACCCGGCGACCGGCGAGACGATCGCCGAGGTTCCGTTCGCGACGGCGGCCGATCTGGACGCGGCGCTGGCGGCGGCGGAGCGCGGCTTCGCGCTCTGGCGGCAGACCGACGTCAACGAGCGCGCCGCGATCTTGCGCGCGGCGGCGGCGCTGATGCGCGAGCGGGTCGAGGCGATCGCCGCCCTGCTGACCCGCGAACAGGGCAAGGTCATCGCGGAGGCGCGCGCCGAGGTGGTCGGCGCGGCGCAGATGTTCGACTGGTATGCGGAGGAGGCGAAGCGCGCCTATGGCCGTGTGCTGGTGCGCCCGGCGGGGCAGCGATCGATCGTGATCAAGCAGCCGGTGGGGCCGGTCGCGGCGCTGTCGCCCTGGAACTTCCCCGTCTATCTGCTCGCCAAGAAGCTGGCGCCGGCGCTGGCGGCGGGCTGTTCGGTCATCGCGAAGCCACCGGAGGAGACGCCGGGCTGCACGGCCGCGCTGTTCCGCTGCCTGCTCGACGCGGGGCTGCCGGCGGACGTGTGCCAGCTGGTGTTCGGCGTCCCTGATCAGGTCAGCCGTCACCTGATCGCCTCGCCGGTGATCCGCAAGGTGAGCTTCACCGGCTCGGTGCCGGTCGGCCAGCACCTGCTCCGGCTCGCCGCGGACGGGGTCAAGCGGACCACCATGGAATTGGGCGGGCACGCGCCGGTGCTGGTGTTCGCCGACTGCGACCTCGATCGCACGCTCGACATGGTGGTGCCGCAGAAGTTCCGGAACGCGGGCCAGGTCTGCGTCTCGCCGACCCGCTTCTATGTGGAGCAGCCGATCTACGACGCGTTCCTGCGCGGCTTCGCCGAGCGCACCGCCCAGCTGCCGGTCGGCGACGGGCTGGACCCCGCGTCGCGCATGGGGCCGCTCGCCAACCGCCGCCGGCCCGCCGCGATCGAGGCGCTGGTCAGCGACGCGACGGCGAAGGGTGCCCGCGCGCTGGCCGGGGGCGAGCGGGGCGACGGCGGCTATTTCTTCCAGCCGACCCTGCTCGCGGACGTGCCGCTGGAGGCCGACATCATGTCCAGCGAGCCGTTCGGCCCGGTCGCGGTGACGCGGCCGTTCGCGGACATGGACGAGGCGATCGAGCAAGCGAACCGGCTGCCCTATGGTCTGGCCGCCTTCGCCTTCACGGAGAACGGGCGGCGCGCCCATCTGCTAGGCGACGCGATCGAGGCGGGGATGGTCGGCATCAACACCTTCGCCATCTCGGTCGCCGACGCGCCGTTCGGCGGCGTCAAGCAGTCGGGCTTCGGCTCGGAGGGCGGGGCCGAGGGGCTGGACAGCTATCTGGTGACCAAGGCCGTGCATCAGGCGTGAGGGTCACCCGAAGGTGAAGCTGGCGGGCGTGCCGGCGGTGGCCGACGGCGCGACCCAGACGTCGAAGACGCCCGAATCGGCCCGGGTCGTCAGGTCCGCGTGGACATAGCCGAGGTCGGCCTCCGTCAGCCGGAAGCGGGCGATCGCGCTCTGCCCCGGTCGCAGGTCGAGGTGACGGATGCCGCGCAGCGCGCGTACCGGCTGGGTGACGCTCGCCACGCGCTCGTGCAGATAGAGCTGCGCGACCTCGTGGCAGGGCCGTGTTCCCGTGTTGGTGACGGTCGCCCAGACCGCGACGTCGCCGCCCGGCTTCAGCGTCGCGTCGGCCTGTGTCGCGCCATAGCCGACCGCGCCATAGGTGAGGCCGTGGCCGAACGGATAGAACGCCGCATTCGTCACCTCGCGGTAGCGCGCCTTGAAGGCCGGGTCGGACGAGATCTGCGGCCGTCCGGTGCTGCGGTGATCGTAGAAGAACGGCTCCTGCCCCGACGCCTGGGGGAAGCTGACCGGCAGGCGACCCTGCGGGCCGGCGTCCCCGAACACCAGGTCGGCCAGCGCGTGGCCCGTTTCCGACCCCAGGAACCAGGTCGCCATGATCGCGGGCGCGTCGCGCACCGCGCCGGTCAGCGCCAGCGCCCGGCCGTGACGGAGCAGCACGACGGTCGGCCTGCCCGTCGCGGCGCCCGCTTCAGCGAGCGCGAGCTGGGCGGTCGGAACGCCGATATCCAAGCGCGACTGCGCCTCGCCCGACATTCCCGCGCTCTCGCCGACGACCAGCACGACCATGTCCGACGCGCGCGCCGCCCGGACCGCCGCGGCGATGCCGCCGTCGAGCGGCCGTTCGTAATCGCAGCCGCGCTCGACGTGCAGCGCCGCCTCCGGCCCAAGCGCCGCGCGGAACCCTTCGGCGATCGTGACGTGCCCGGCGACGTCGGGGAACACGCACCATGGCCCGGGCAGGTCCGCGCGGTCGGACACCGCCGGGCCGATCAGCGCGATCCGCTGGCCCCGCCTAGGCAGCGGCAGCAGGCCGCCCTCGTTCTTCAGCAGCACGCACGCCTTGGCCGCCGCCTCGCGCGCCAGCGCCACCGTCTCCGGACGGCGGATGTCGGCGGCCTCGCGCGCGGGGTCCAGCGAGCGGTACGGGTCGTCGAACAGCCCCAGCGCCTGCTTGACGCGCAGCACGCGCCGCACCGCGCGATCCACGGTCGCCAGCGGCACGCGGCCGGCGCGCACCAGGTCGGGCAGGTGCCTGGCATAGAGCCCGCTCTGCATCGCCATGTCGCAGCCCGCGGTCAGCGCCTTGACCACCGCGTCCGGCTCGTCGGCGGCGAAACCGTGCGCGATCAGCTCCTCTTCCGACGTATAGTCGGACACGACCAGACCGCCGAACCCCCACTCCTCGCGCAGGATGTCGGTCAGCAGGTGGCGGTTGCCCGTCGCGGGCACGCCGGCGATGTCGTTGAAGCCCGACATGGTGGACAGCGCGCCCGCGTCGAACGCCGCCCGGAACGGCGGCAGATGCACCTGGCGCAGCGTCGTTTCGGAGATGTCGGCGGTGTTGTATTCCATGCCGCCGCCGACCGCGCCATAGGCGGCAAAATGCTTGGGGCAGGCGAGCACGTGGCGGGGGTCGGTCAGGTCGCCGCCCTGGAAGCCGCGCACCCGCGCCTCGGCCAGCCGGCACCCGAGCCAGCTGTCCTCGCCCGCGCCCTCGGCCACGCGGCCCCAGCGCTGGTCGCGCGCCACATCGACCATCGGTGCGAAGGTCCAGTGGATGCCGAGCGCGCTCGCTTCCCCCGCCGCGGCGCGCGCGGTGCGCTCGCACAGGTCGGGATCGAACGCCGCCGCCTCGCCGAGCGGGATGGGGAAGATCGTGCGGCAGCCATGGATGATGTCGGCCGCGAAGATCAGCGGGATGCGGTGCGGGCTCTCCTCGACCGCGACCCGCTGCAGCTCGCGGCCGGCGATGACGCCGATGCCGTTGAACAACCCGGTCAGCTCACCGCGCCTGATCCGCGTCTTCAGCTCGTCCATGCCCTGCCGGACCTGATCGGGATTGACGACCGCGCCGCCGCCCCGGACCGGATCGGCGTACAGGCTGAGCTGCCCCGCCTTGTCCGCCAGCGTCATGCGCGCGATCAGCCGCTCGATCAGCGGATCGACCCGCCGCGGCCGCGCCCGCGCCGGGCCGCTCGCGGCCCCCATCGCGGCGGCCGACGCGCCCCTCAACAGGGCGCGGCGGGTGGGGATCATGTCGGTCATGGTCATACTCATCCCGCAGAAGCGCGTTCGCGGCAATGGCGCAGGATGGCGTCGGGGCGGCGCTTGACGATGCCGGGCTGCTCGCCTACCTGCCCGCGCTCACCGCACTGGCCCCTTCGTCTAGCGGTCTAGGACGTCGCCCTCTCACGGCGAAAACACGGGTTCGAGTCCCGTAGGGGTCACCAGAGTCGCAAGGGCGTGACGCCTTCGCGGCTTTGCTGATGCAGGCGCAAGCGCCGCTGGCTGGTGACGCAAGCCGCAGCGACCTCGCCACCAGCCGCGCTGTCTCAGGCGGCCGCGCGACGTTCCGCCATTTCCTTGTTCAGCATCTCCGCCAGCAGGAAGGCGAGTTCCAGGCTCTGCGACGCGTTCAGCCGCGGATCGCAATGCGTGTGGTAGCGGTCGGCCAGGCTCTGCTCGGTCACGTCCACCGCGCCGCCGGTGCATTCCGTCACATTCTGCCCGGTCATCTCGGCGTGGATGCCGCCGGCATGCGTCCCCTCCGCCCGGTGGACGGCGAAGAAGCCGCGCACCTCCGCCAGGATCCGCTCGAAGGGCCGGGTCTTGTAGCCGCTGGCGGCCTGCATGGTGTTGCCGTGCATGGGATCGCACGACCAGACGACCGGATGCCCCTCGCGGGTGACCGCGCGGATCAGCCGCGGCAGCGCGCCCTCGATCTTGTCCGCGCCATAGCGGGTGATCAGCGTCATGCGCCCCGGCACGCGGCCGGGGTTGAGCGCGTCGAGCAGCCTGAGCAGCACGTCCGGCTCGAGGCTCGGCCCGCATTTCACCCCGATTGGGTTGCCGATCCCGCGCAGGAACTCGACATGCGCCGAGCCGGGGAAGCGCGTCCGGTCGCCGATCCACAGGAAGTGCGCGGACGTGTCGTACCAGTCGCCCGTCAGCGAGTCCTGCCTGGTCATCGCCTGCTCGAAGGGGAGCAGCAAGGCCTCGTGGCTGGTGTAGAAAGCGGTCTGGGCCAACTGCGGCACCGTTTCGGGGTTGATGCCGCACGCGCGCATGAACTCCAGCGCGTCGCCGATCCGGTCGGCGGTCTCGCGATACTTGCGGCTCCACGGCGAGGAACCCAGGAAGTCGTGCGTCCAGCGATGCACCTGGTGCAGGTTGGCGTAGCCCCCCTGCGCGAACGCGCGGAGCAGGTTCAGCGTCGCCGCCGATTGCGAGTACGCCCGGATCATGCGCTGCGGGTCGGGGTGGCGCGCCTCGGGCGTGAACGCGATGTCGTTGACGTTGTCGCCGCGATAGGACGGCAGCTCGCGACCGCCGATCGTCTCGAATGGCGCCGAGCGCGGCTTCGCGAACTGGCCGGCCATGCGACCGAGCTTCACGACCGGCAGGTGCGACGCCCAGGTCAGCACCACCGCCATCTGCAGGATCACCCGAAAGGTGTCGCGGATGTTGTTGGGGTGGAATTCCGCGAAGCTTTCCGCGCAGTCGCCGCCCTGCAGCAGGAACGCCTCACCCGCCGCGACCTTCGCCAGATCGGCCGTCAGGTTGCGCGCCTCGCCCGCGAAGACCAGCGGCGGGAACGAGCGCAGCGTGTCGGTCGCCGCGGTCAGCGCGGCGGCGTCGGGATAGTCGGGCTGCTGGCGCGCCTGGCCCGCTAAGACCCGGGGGGGTTAGGGGGGCGGGGGGGGGGGGGCGGGGGGCCGGGGGGCGACGTCCGGGTAATCGGGCTGCTGGCGCGCCTCGTGCGCGGTCCAGCTGTCGGGGGCCCAGACGGGCATGGCAGGCTTCCTGGTCGGTTCGAGGAGCTTCATGCGGCAGATCGGCACCCGGTGCAATCGACGGCGCTCTGGTCATGCCAGCCCCAGGCTGGCGACCGCGCTCGCCACTCAGGACCGCGTCGTCGTCAGCTGCCCCGCCGCCGACCTGGAGTACCTCCCCGACTGGACGATCTGGCGCGACCTGAAGATCCTTTTCCTGACCACGCGGGTGCTGCTCCACCGCAACGCCTTCTGAGGTCAGTAGCCGGCGTCGAGGTCGGCGACGTTGCGCAGCGGCTCGCCCGCCACGAACGCGCGCAGGTTGGCGAGGAAGAGCGCGCCGGCGCGTTCGAACATGCGGGTCTGGCTGCGCCCGGACAGGTGCATGGTGACCAGGCAATTGGGCGCGGACCATAGCGGGTGGCCGGCCGGCAGCGGTTCCGGGTCGGTCGGGTCGAGCACCGCGCCGCCGATCCGGCGGGCGGCAAGGGCGGCGAGCAGCGCCACCTCGTCGATCATGTCGCCCCGGGCGACGTTGATCAGCCAGGCGCCGTCTTTCATCGCGGCCAGCTCATCCGCGCCGATCAGCCGTTTCGTGTCGTCGGTCGAAGGCGCGGCGAGGATCACCCAATGATATCGGCCAAGCCGCGCGCGCCAGGCGTCGGGCGTGAGCGTGCCGTTGCGCCCGGAGCGGGTCACGCCGGTCACGGCGACGCCGAACGCGCGCAGGCGCTCACCGACCAGCCGACCGATGGCGCCATAGCCGATCACCAGCGCGGCCGTGTCGAGCAGCTCCACCTTGCCCGGCGCGTCGCGCAGCCACTCGCGCCGATCCTGCGCGCGCACGACCTCGTCGAAGCGCTTGGCGGCGGCGAGCACGCCCATGACCGCATATTCGGCCACCGCGACGGCGTTGATGCCGGCGCCGTTGGTCAGCGTGACGCCGCGCGCGCGCAGCAGGTCGAGCGGAAAGGCGTCCAGCCCCGCATAGATGGTCGTGACCCATTTCAGGGCCGGGCCCGCGTGCCGCAGCGTGTCGGCGACGAAGCTGGTGGGCTGCATATCGACCCAGGCGATGTCGGCGTCCGCCACGCCCGCGCGCGCCTCCGCCGGGGTCGCGAACCAGGTGACCTCCAGCTCGGCGGGCAGCTGCGGCTCGAGCAGCGGGCGGGCGAGCGCGGGGAGCACGGCTTTCATGCCAGCCACCCTACCGAGCCCGCGCCAGCGCGCCTAGATGATCAGCCGTGAACACAGCCGCCCGCCTCGCCGCCACCGCTCTAGCGCTCCTGCCTGCGCCGGCCGGCGCGATCGACCCAGCGTACTGGAGCGCGCTGAAGACGGTGGACGGCCGCATGGCCGCGATCGGCTATCGGCTGACGACCGGCAATGCGGCGCTGTGCCGCGAGCTGCAGCCGGAGCCTGGCCTGCAGCTTCACGCCATCGACCAGTATCGTGGCGACGCGGAAGCCGACGCGCGCCAGGTGTTCGGCTTCGCGCGACCCGTGGCGGTGGAAGCGGTGGTGCCCGGCAGCCCCGCCGCGCTGGCCGGGGTGGAGCCGAATGACGCGCTGGTGGCGGTGAACGACACGCCCGTTGAAGCGCCTGGCGCGGGCACCGCCGCGACCAGCGCCACGCGTGACGCCGCCAACGCGCTGATCGCGGGGCAGCCCGCCGACCGCCCGCTCACCCTGACGCTGGAGCGGGCGGGGCAGCCGCGGACGGTGACGCTGCCCGCCAGCCCCGGCTGCCGCTCCGCGTTCGAGGTGCTGCTCGGCCCCGGGCTGAAGGCGCAGTCGGACGGTCGCATCGTGCAGGTGAGCGTGCGGTTCTTCGAGCTCTACCCCGACGACAAGATCGCCGCGATCGTCGCGCACGAGCTGAGCCACACCATCCTGCGCCACCGCGCCCGGCTGGAGGCGGCGGGCGTGGAATGGGGGCTGCTGAGCGAGTTCGGGCGCAACGGGCGGCTGTTCCGACGGACGGAGGACGATGCCGACCGGCTGAGCGTCCACCTGCTTCGCAACGCCGGCTATGATCCTCAAGCGGCGGTGCGCTTCTGGCGGGAGGACGGCGGCAGGATCGACGGTGGCGTCTTCCGCGGCGCCAGCCACGGCTCCGCGCGCGAGCGCGCCGACGCTCTGGCGCGCGAGGTCGCGACGCTACCGCCGCCCGACCAAGCCGATACCGCGCCCCCCGTGCTGGC
This sequence comes from uncultured Sphingomonas sp., assembly GCA_964247925.1. Lineage (GTDB taxonomy): Bacteria > Pseudomonadota > Alphaproteobacteria > Sphingomonadales > Sphingomonadaceae > Sphingomonas. The sequence goes on along the minus strand of CAXTWJ010000025.1, from coordinate 2,825 downwards.
GACCCGCGACCAGCCGCTCAGCTGAGTTCGACGCGCCGGCCTTTCACCACCATTGGCCGGAGCCTCACCGCCAGGCAGATCACCAATGGCCAGAACAGCGTGTTGGCGATGTCGGACAGCGTGTCGGGCCAGCGCCACGAATGGTACTGGACGCGGTCCAGCACCTCGTTCGCGCCCTCCGCCGCCGCCACGAACGACAACGGCACCAGCGTGCCGAGCGACCGGCGGGTCGCCAGCCGGGCGAGCAGCAGCACCGCAAGCCCCGCATGGACGTGAAGCAGCGTGTCGGGCAGGCCGGTGCCGTCGCCGATCCAGGCGACCACGCCCTGCCACCAGTGCGCCAGCGCGTTCACCGGAGCTTCCAGTCCCAGCCGAGCGGGTCGCCGTCCATCACCTCGACGCCCGCCGCCGCCAGCTCGTCACGTATGGCGTCGGAGCGGCCGAAGTCCTTCGCCGCGCGCGCCTCGCGCCGCTCCGCCAGTCGTGTCATGACCGTCATCTCCTCCAGCATGGCGCCGACCGGGCGGACGCGCAGATCGGCACGGGACAGCCGGTCGAGGTCGAGGCCCAACACCCGGTCCATCTCGTGTACCGCCCACCGTCGCCATGGCGCGGACAGGCGCCGATCGCCGATCACCTCGTCCAGCACGACCAGCGCATCGGCGGTGTGCAGGTCCTCCGATACCGCGGCGTCGAAGGCGTGCATCCGGGCCGCGATGCCCGCCGGCTCATCCGCCAGCGCGTCCTCGCCGGAGTTCTGGTCGCTCAAGGCACCAACGGCGATCACCAGCCGCTTCAGCCTGGTCAGCGCGGCGGCCAGCCCTTCCCAGCTAAACTCCATTTCCGACCGGTAATGCGCCTGCAGGCACATCAGGCGATAGGCGAGGGGGTGGTAGCCGCGATTCATGACCGCCCGCAGGGTGAGGAAATCGCCGGCGGATTTCGACATCTTGCCCGTGCGATCCACGAGGAAGTTGTTGTGCATCCAGACCGTCGCGCCAGTGAACCCAGGCCGATCGGCGCACCCGCTATAAGCCTGGTTCTGCGCGATCTCGTTGGGATGGTGGATCTCGCGATGGTCGATCCCGCCGGTGTGGATGTCGAACTCGGCACCCAGATACTGCCGGCTCATCACCGAGCACTCCAGGTGCCAGCCCGGCGCGCCGCGACCCCAGGGGGAATCCCATTCCATCTGGCGATGCTCGTCCGGGCCGCTGGTCCGCCAGATCGCGAAATCCTGCGGGTGGCGCTTGCCCTCGACCGTGTCGATCCGGCTCTCGCGCTCGTCGTCGCGCGCGCGGGCGAGGCGACCATAGTCGGGGACGGTGGAGGTATCGAAATACAGGCCGCTGTTCAGCCGATAGCAGTGCTTCACCTCGATCGCCCGACCCCATTCGATCATCGCCGCGACATGGTCGGTCGCGAGCGGGAAGGCGGTCGGGTCCGCGACATTCAGGTCGCGCAGGTTCGCCTTGAAGGCGTCGGCGTAATGGCGGGCGATCGCCCAGATGTCGCTGCCCGTCTCCCGCGCGCGCCTCTCCATCTTGTCCTCGCCCGCGTCGGCGTCCGACTGCAGATGGCCGACGTCGGTGATGTTGATGACGTGCGTGACCGGATGACCCTTGTACCGCAGCACCCGCGTCAGCGTGTCGGTGAAAATATAGGCGCGCAGGTTGCCGAGATGCGCATAGTGATAAACGGTCGGCCCGCACGAATAGACGCGCACGTCCGCCGGATCGAGCGGCCGGAACGGCTCGAGCGAGCGCGACAGGCTGTTGTAGAGGGTGAGCGGGGTCATCGCGGCCCCCCCGGTAGCGGGCCCCGCCCCCCCCAGCCCCCAACCCGCCCGCCGCGGCCCCCGGCCCCGCGCCCGAGTCCGGCTCTGCCTTCGAGCGAAACGTCCCGTCGGCAACGGCCGTGATGGCGGCGCCGACGTTCGACG
>CAXTWJ010000025.1:0-873 GCA_964247925.1 uncultured Sphingomonas sp. | reverse complement strand
GGGGGTGTGGGGGGGGGGGGGGGGCGGGGCGGGCGGCGGCGGCCCCCCCCCCCCCCCACGCCCCATGCCACCTATCGCGCGATTCCGATCAGCGCCGTGGCGGTGTACCCGGCGCTGGGGCTGCCGGTGAAGGCGGGCGTCATCTGCGTGTTCTGCGCGGTCGTGTTGTCGCCGAACACCAGATCACTCGACAGCGTCACCCTGGCGAAGTTCGTCGCGGCGTTCGGATAGGTCGTCGTATCCGCGAACACGGTGGCGCACACCGCGCTCGGCATCGCCAGCTGCGACGTCAGCACCGCGTATCGGCCGCCCAGCGCGTTGGACAGGCTGGAGAACACCTCGAAATGCATGTGCGGCCAGCGGCCGTCATAGGCGGCGGGGAAGATGGTGGTGAAGGTGACCTGCCCGTTGGCGTCCGTCACCAGCACCCCGCGCAGATAGCTTTCGGTCGCGGCCGTGTAGAGCGAGTAATGGCCCTGCCGATCGCACTGCCATAGATAGATGGCATAGCCCGCCAGCGGCGCGCAGCCGCTGTTCACGTCGACCAGTGTCAGCGTGATGGCGACCTGCACCCCCGTCGCCACCGTGGTCGTGGTCAGGAAGCTGGCGCGGATGTCCGACCGGACGATGCCGCCCTGCGTCAGCACGTTGCTGGTCGAGCCGCTGGCGCTGTTGGTGCCGTCGGCGGGAAAGGGACCGCTCGTCTCCGTCGGATCGGCGATACAGGCGGTGCTGCCCGATGTCGCCGTGGCGGAGGGGGTCGGCGTGGCGGTCGCGGGCGGGGTGGGGGTGGGCGTCGCGCTGGTGCCCGCGCCCGAGACGACGGCCACCGCATCGGTGCCGGACGATCCCGAGCCGCCGCAGCCCGCGACC
>CAXTWJ010000024.1:14678-15199 GCA_964247925.1 uncultured Sphingomonas sp. | reverse complement strand
GGGGCGGGGGGCGGGGGGGGGGGGGGGGGGGGCCCCCCCCCCCGCGGCCGCTGGGGCAGCTGCGCATCGTCGGGCGCCATCCGCTACAGCTGGCGCCTGCTGCTGGCACCGGGATGGGTTCGCCGCGCCACCGTCGCGCACGAGGTCGCGCATCGCGTCCATATGAATCACGGGCAGCAGTTCCACGCGCTCGTCGCCGAGTTGCTCGGTACCGACCCGACCCCCGCGCGCGACTGGCTCCGCCAACATGGCGCGGGCCTGCACTGGTACGGGCGGGAGGATTGACGGGAGGAGCGCTGTCCTACACGCCCCGGCCGTGCCACACCGACCGCTGCTCTTTCTCAGCCTTGCCGCCCACGATCGAATACCCGTGTAGGATGCGACTCTTCGTCACCCTTCGCCCGCGAACGGACGCGCTCCATGGCAACTTCGGCAACTTCCGCCTTTCGGTCACCCGTTCGGCTCGTCCCCGCCCGGGTCGCGCGGCCCCACCGGCGGGTGGGGGGGCGGCGGGGGCGGCG
>CAXTWJ010000024.1:10791-14668 GCA_964247925.1 uncultured Sphingomonas sp. | reverse complement strand
CGCCCGCGCCCCAGGCCAACTGCGGCACCTCCCGCCTTCCGGCCCCCCGCGCGGCTCGCCCCCGCCGGGGGCGCGCGGCACGTCGCGCCCGCAACCCCGCTACGGTGCCGGCGCGCGGCGGTCGCGACCGATCGCGTGGTCGATGAAGTCCTGGTTCAGCTGCTGGCGCGGCTCGGGCGGCTCGCCGTCATCGGCCTGGGGCGGGGGCGCCGGTCTCTCCGCGCTCACGGAAGCGCCGGGCAGGGGATTGCCGTCCGGATCGACCTGCGCGCCCGCATCCGTGACGTTGTCCTGCTCGCCGAAATAGGCGTCCTCCTCATTGCCGAGCTGCCAGTCGGGCAATGTCACCTGCGTCTGGAACTGCTCGATCGGCCGGTTGCGCGTGGCCGGGCCCATGAACGCCGCGAACGCGCGCGCCGGCGCCGTGCCGCCGTGCAGCCCGGGGATCGGCCGGGCGTCGTCGCGCCCCATCCACACGCCCGTCGTCAGGCCGGAGGAGAAGCCCAGGAACCAGCCGTCCTTGCTCGATGTGGTCGTCCCCGTCTTGCCCGCCACCGGTCGCCCGATCTGCGCCGCGCGGCCCGTGCCGGTGTTCACCGCCGTCTGCAGCAGGTCGATCATCTCGGCCGCGACATAAGGAGCCACCAGCACATGGCTGCGATCGACCTGGTGAGTATAGATCACCTGCCCGTCGGCTTCGACCCGGGTGATGCCATAGGGCGTCACCGCGACGCCATTCTGCCCCACGGACGCGAAGGCCCGCGTCATCTCGAGCAGCCGCACATCCGACGTGCCCAGCACCATGGACGGATGCGTGTTGACCGGCGTGGTGATGCCGAACCGGCGGGCCATGTCGGCGACGGTCGTGAAACCGACCTCCTGTCCCAGCTTCGCCGCCACCGTGTTGATCGAATAGGCGAAGGCGGTGCGCAGCGACACCGGGCCGTTGTTGTGGCGCGAATCGTTGCGCGGACTCCAGCCGTCGATCGTCACCGGCTCATCGACGACCGTGTCCTCCGGCTTGTGCCCGGCCTCCAGCGCGGAGAGGTAGACGAACAGCTTGAACGATGAACCCGGTTGCCGGACCGCCTGCGTCGCGCGGTTGTAGATGGACGAGACATAGTCCTTGCCGCCCACCATCGCGCGCACCGCGCCGTCGCGGTCCAGGCTGACCAGCGCGCCCTGCGCGCCCGGCGGCGCATTGGCGCGGATCGCGGCGTCGGCGGCACCCTGCATCGACAGGTCGAGCGTGGTGAAGACGTCGAGCGGCGCGGTCTGCTCGTCGATCAGCGTGTCGAGCTGTGGCAGCGCCCAGTCGGTGAAGTAGCGCACCGAGTTCTGCTTGGGCAGCGGCTGCAGTTTCAGCCCCTGCGGGTCCGCGCCGGCCGCTTCGCTGGCGGAGATGGCGCGGGTATCGACCATCGAGGCGAGCACCACGCCCGCGCGGCCGACCGCGGCCTGGGCGTCGGCGGTCGGCGAGTAGTTGGAGGGCGCCTTGACCAGGCCCGCGATGACCGCCGCCTCCGCGAGGCTCAGATGATCGGCGCCGTGGCTGAAGAAGCGCCGGCTGGCCGCGTCGATGCCATAGGCGCCACCGCCATAATAGACCTTGTTCAGGTACAGCTCGAGGATCTGGTCCTTGGTGAACTTGCGCTCCAGTGCCAGCGCCAGGATCCATTCGCGGAACTTGCGCCCGAACTTCTTCTGGCTCGACAGGAACACGTTGCGCGCCAGCTGCTGGGTGATGGTGGAGCCGCCCTGCACCCAATGGCCGCGCTCGAACCGGACCTTGGCGGCGCGCGCCAGGCCGATCGGATCGACGCCGGGGTGGCTGTAGAAGCGGCGGTCCTCCACCGCGACGGTCGCCTGGCGCATCACGGCCGGGATCTGGCTGTAGGGCAGCCAGCGGCCGTAGCTCGGCCCCAACGACACCAGCACCGTGCCGTCCGCCGCGTGGACCCGGATCATCTGCCCGTTGGGCGACGATTTCAGCTGGTCGAAGCCGGGCAGCTGCGCGCGCGCGACATAGACGGCGATGACCAGCGCCGCGAACGCCAGCACCGCGGCGCCGAGGCCGATCTTGAGGGTGAGGAGGAGCCGGCGCCGCCAGGGCGAGCGCGGCTTCGGGGCGGAACGGGTACGCGCGCGAGCCATGCCATCGGCTCGTTACGCGCTCACGCGCGCAGCGACAAGCGGCCCCTAGATCGCGTGCCCCTCCGCGTCGCGCAGCACCTCGCGCCGGCCGACATGATCGGGCCGCCCGACGATGCCGTCCTTTTCCATACGCTCGATCAGCCGCGCGGCCGAGTTGTAGCCGATCCGGAGCTGCCGCTGCAGCCATGACGTCGAGGCTTTCTGTGACTCGCACACCAGCTGGATCGCCTGCCGGTATTGCTGGTCCTCCGCCGTGTCCTCGCCGGTCGGCGCGCCTTCCAGCGCAAAGCCCTCTTCCGGTTCTTCGGTGACGGAGCTGATGTAATCCGGCTGGCCCTGCGCGCGCCAATGGTCGGCGACGGCGCGGACCTCGTCGTCCGACACGAAGGGTCCATGGACCCGGCTGATCGCCTTGCCCCCGGCCATGTAGAGCATATCGCCTCGGCCCAGCAGCTGCTCGGCGCCCTGCTCGCCCAGGATCGTGCGGCTGTCGATCTTGGAGGTGACGTGGAAGGAGATGCGCGTCGGCAGATTGGCCTTGATGACGCCCGTGATGACGTCCACCGACGGCCGCTGCGTCGCCATGATCAGGTGGATGCCCGCCGCGCGCGCTTTCTGCGCCAGCCGCTGGATCAGGAACTCCACCTCCTTGCCCGCCGTCATCATCAGGTCGGCGAGCTCGTCCACGATCACGACGATCTGCGGCAGCGCCTCGAAGTCGAGTTCCTCCTCCTCATAGACCGGCGCGCCCGTGTCGGGGTGGTAGCCGGTCTGCACGCGCCGCCCCAGCCGCTGACCCTTGGCCTTGGCGGCGCGAACCTTGTCGTTGAACCCGGCGAGGGAGCGCACCCCCACCGACGACATCTGCCTATAGCGGTCCTCCATCTGCTCCACGGCCCATTTCAGCGCGCGCACCGCCTTGGCGGGGTCGGTCACGACGGGGGAGAGCAGATGCGGGATGTCGTCATACATCGACAGTTCGAGCATCTTGGGGTCGATCATGATCATGCGGCATTGCTCGGGCGTCAGCCGGTAGAGCAGCGACAGGATCATGCAGTTCAGTCCCACCGACTTGCCCGAACCCGTCGTGCCCGCGACCAGGAGGTGCGGCATCGGGGCCAGATCGGTGATCACGGGATCGCCGGCGATGTTCTTGCCCAGGATGATCGGCAGCTGCGCGGCCTGGTCCTCGAACTGCTGCGAGCCGACCAGCTCGTGCAGCGCCACCGGCTCGCGCTTGGCGTTGGGCAGCTCGATGCCGATCACGTTGCGTCCCGGGATGACCGCCACGCGCGCGGACACGGCGCTCATGTTGCGCGCGATGTCGTCGGACAGGGCAATCACGCGGCTGGCCTTGATCCCCGCGGCGGGCTCCAGCTCGTACATGGTCACCACCGGGCCGGGGCGGACTTCGTTGATGACGCCCTGCACCTTGAAATCATCCAGCACCGTCTCGAGCAGCCGGGCGTTGCGCTCCAGTGACGCCTTGTCGATCTGCGCCTTGGGCGAGGGCGGCGCGGCGGTGAGCAGATCGATCGGGGGCAGGGTGTAGCTCTGGCCCAGGTCGAGGTTCGTCTGCTTCGGCTTGGGCCTCGCCGCGGAGGGCGCCAGCTGACGATCGGCGATGACCGGCGCCGGCCGCGCGTCCGGCTCCGCCACAGGACGCGGCTCGACCGGTCTGCGCGTCAGCGTCAGCGGCTCGTCCTCGTCCGCGGCGCCGTAG
>CAXTWJ010000024.1:0-10781 GCA_964247925.1 uncultured Sphingomonas sp. | reverse complement strand
GGCGGGCAGCCGATCGCGGCGCCCGCTCGCGCCGGCGCCAGCGCAGGTCCGCCCACTCGATTTCCAGCGCCTTGGCCCAGGTGATCACGCCCGCGACCCCTGCGGCCAGTCCCGCCGCGACCGCGCCCCAGCGCGACAGCGTGGGGATGGCGGGCAGCGCCAGCAGCTGCTGCACGCCCGTCGAGAGCAGCCACCCGATCGCGCCGCCCCAGCCGCCCGGCAGCCGCGGCACCGCCGTGTCGGAGACGAAGGCGAGCGCGGTGCCCATCAGCGCCACGCCGATCGCTGCGTTGCGCAGCATCCTGACCCACGGCCCGGCCGGCAGGCCGCGCCACAGCCGCAGGCCCACGATCGGCGCGACCGGCAGCAGCAGCACGATCGCCGGCCCGAACAGCATCAGCGCGCCGTCCGCGAACCACGCGCCCGGGGCACCGATCAGGTTACGGACGCCCTCGCCCGACGCGGTGTCGAGCGCGGCGTCGCGGCTGTCGAACGTGACCAGCGCGGCCGCCATCAACAGGCCGAGGAGGAACAGCACCAGCGCGCCCGCCAGCGCGCCCGAGCGCACCGCGCCCGCCCGCACCGTTTCGCGCCACAGCACCGGCTGCGCCCGCGTCGCCATCGACCTTGTCCCCTGCCCGAAACTCCGCATGGATTGTCGCTTGCGCGGTCGGCGACGTCAAGGCGGTGGCGCTTGGCGACGCGCGTCGGGGAGCGTAGGGCCGTGCGCATGGACAGCGACCTCATCATCCTGGGCGGCGGGCTGGTCGGCGCGACGCTGGCGCTGGCGGTGGCGCGGCACGGGCTGACCGCGACGGTGATCGACCCCGCAGACCCTGCCGTGACGCTGGCTCCGCAACTTGACGGCCGTGCGTCCGCGATCGCCAGCGCGAGCGGGCGGATGCTGGACGCGATCGGGATCGGCGCGATGCTGGCAGGCCAGGGTTGCCCGATCGATGCGATCCGGGTCAGCGACGGGCTGCGGCCGGGCGCGCTCGACTTCATGCCCGACGCGGAGGATGGCGCGTTGGGCGTGATGTACGAGAATCGCCTGCTCCGGCGCACGCTGATCGAGGCCGCACGGGTGGATCCCCGCATCGACCTCCGGATGCAGACCCGCGCCGTGTCGGTCGAGCGCGGACCTGCGGGCGTGGTCGCGATGCTGGACGACGGCACGACGGTGCGCGCCGCCTTGCTGGTGGCGGCCGAGGGGCGCAACTCGCCGATGCGCGAGGCGGCCGGCATCACCGTCGCGCGCTGGCGGTACGACCATGCCGCGATCGTCGGCGCATTCCATCACGAGCGGCCGCACGGCAACGTGGCGTTCGAAATTTTCTACCCCGCCGGCCCCTTCGCGCTACTGCCGCTGCTCGACGATGCCGAAGGGCACCGCTCCGCGATCGTGTGGACCGTCGATGCGGCGGACGGGCCGGCGATGCTCAAACTGTCCGATCGCGGCTTCCTGGCCGAAGCGGAGAAGCGGATGGGCGGGCTGCTTGGCGCGCTGTCGGGGGCGTCCCCGCGCGCGACCTGGCCGCTTGGCTTCCACCATGCGGCGCGGATCACGGCGGAGCGCCTCGCGCTGGTCGGCGACGCGGGCCACGGCATCCATCCGATCGCCGGGCAGGGGCTGAACCTCGGCCTGCGCGACGTCGCCGCGCTGACCGAAGTGCTGGTGGACGGCAAGCGTCTGGGTCTCGACCTCGGCGACCCGCAGCTGCTGGCGCGGTATCAGCGCTGGCGCGGCCTCGACACCTTCGCGATCGCCTTCGCGACCGACAGCCTGACACGTCTGTTCGGGATTCCCGGCCGCACCGCCAGCGCCGTGCGCCGCCTTGGCATCTCGGCCGTCAACGCGCTGCCGCCTCTCAAGGCTCGGTTCATGGCCGAGGCGCGCGGCGAGAGCGGCGCACTGCCCAAGCTGCTGCAGGGCGTGATGATCTGACGGTGTCGATCCGCGCTATTCCGCCAGAAGCCGCGCCGGAGACGGTGGCTGCTATCGATCGATTGCTGGCTGACGTTGCGACCCATGAGCGTGTCGCCATTCCGCTCGCGATCGAAAGCGGCAGTCGTGCGTGGGGCTTCCCGTCGCCGGACAGCGACTATGATTGTCGGTTCATCTTCGTGCGGCATCGAGACGACTACCTCACGCCGTGGCCGCGGAGGGACGTCATCGAGACTCCGCTGATCGGCGACCTCGACGTGAACGGCTGGGAGTTGGGCAAGGCTCTCAAACTGATGCTGAAGGGCAATGCAATTGTGCTCGAGTGGCTGCAATCACCATTCGTGTATGCGGCTGACCGGGGCTTTCGCGACAGCTTGCTGTCCCTTGCCGAACGCATTGCCGATCCAGCGGCGGTCGCGCGCCACTATCTTCACCTTGGCGAAAATCAGCGCCGGTCCTACTTCCCCGACGGACAAGATGTACCGCTTAAAAAGCTGTTCTACGCTTTGCGCCCAGCCGCCGCGCTGCGCTGGCTCAGCCTGCGCGACACGGCAGTTCCGCCCATGCACTTCCCCACGCTGATGCGCGAATGCGACCCGCCCGCCGACGTCGCCGCGCTGACGAGCGAACTGCTGGCAGCGAAAGCCCGAACGCACGAGCTAGGCACGGGACCACTGCCGAAGCCACTGGATACCTTCATAGACGCGGAGTTCACAGCTGCCCGTGTACGCTGGGCCGAGAAGCGGCCGATGCAACCTGATCGAGCCGAGGCAGAGGCGTTCTTCCGGTCGGCCGTGCAGCGGTTCGCGCCTTCGACCTGACTACCCGGATTTCAGCAAACCTCCGCATCGCTATGCTCCGCACGGGCACGGTACGTGCTGACTGACGAACCATGATGAACATCCCCGACCAGATGCCGGATCGTCCACTCGTCCACAATCTCGTCGCCTCCGGGCGCCAGCGTGCCGGCGCCAGGGTCGGTGTCGCGACGCTCTTCGATCACGCCGGCAACCCTGCCGCCCTCTCCCGAGAGCACGGCGGCGGAGTCGTTTGGCGGCAGCTCGCGAGAGTGGATCAAGATGTGCTCTCAGCGCCCGCTCGCGTCACGGCTGCTCATGTGCGATCAGGCGTCGGTGCGCTTAGCCGGCGCGCGGCCTCGGCCAGCAGCACGGGCGTACCTTCGCGGACGGGGTAGGCGAGCTGTGCCGCGTCGGAGATCAGCTCGTCGCCTTCTGGGCGCAGCGGTGTGCGGGTGAGGGGGCAGACCAGCTTGCCCAGCAACCAAGGGTCGATCGCCCCTGCGCCCTGCGCCCTGCTCCCTGCTTCCTCCATCACTGCAACGTCACCTCGCCGCCGCCGTCGTGGCGGCCAAAGAACTGCAGCAGCTGGATGATCAGCTCGGCGCGCGCTTCCAGGTCTGGCGCCTCCAGCAGCGCCTGTTTCGCGGCGGCGTCGAAGGGGGCGATCTGGGCGATGCCGTTGACCAGGCTTTCGTCATCGAGCCGACCGACCTGATCCCAATCGACGGCATAGCCCTGCGCATCGGCGAAGGAACGCGATTCGACTTCCAGCGACGCGCGGCGACCCATCGACAGCAGCTGATCCTGCGGGTTGGGCAGCAGCTCGGCCTCGACCTGGCGAAAGGCGGTGGTGACATCCAGCTCGCGCACGACGCGGAACAGCGCCACACCCTCCAGGATCAAGTTGTAGCGGCCGTCGTCCATCGCCTCGACCTCGGCGATGCGGCCGACACAGCCCAGGTCGAACAGCGGCGGCCGGTCGGCATCGCCGCTGAACATGGGCCGGGGCTGGATCATGCCGATGCGCCGGTCGCGCGCCATCGCGTCGGACACCAGCGCCCGATAGCGCGGCTCGAAGATGTGCAGCGGCAGATGCATGCCCGGGAACAGCAGCGCGCCCGGCAGCGGAAAGATCGACAGCCGCGTGGTGGTCGCCGTTTCGGTCATCCGAACAGCAGCGCCGAGAGGCGCCGGCGCTGCGCCGACACCCACGGGTCCATCAGCCCGACCACCTCGAACAGCTTCAGCAGCTGTTGGCGAGCCGCGCCCTCCTGCCAGTCGCGATCGACGCGCACGATGTGGAGCAGGCCATCGGCCGCCGCGTCGCGGTCGCCCGCCGCCATCTGCGCGTTGGCGAGGTCGAAGCGCGCCTGGAGGTCGTCGGGGTCGGCGTTCACCGCCGCGACCAGCGGGGCGAGGTCATCGACCGGCGGCGCCGCACGCGCGAGGTCGAGCGCGGCCTGGGCGCGCTGGACGTGGCTATCCTTCAACAGCTCGGGCGGCAGCGTGGCGGCGAGCGTGGCCGCCTCGTCATGCTCACCCGCCGCGACCAGCGCGCGCAGGCGGCCGGCGACGACCTGCGGGTGCTCGGGCGCCAGCTCGGCCAGCTGATCGAAGATCGACAGCGCGCGGGCCGCGTCGCCCTCGGCCAGAACCTGTTCGCCCATCGCGATCAGCGGCTCCAGCTCGGCCTCGGCGGCGCTCGCGTCCGACTCGATCGGCAGCTGCTTCAGCAGCTGGTCGAGCAGCGCCTTGAGCTGCGACTCGGTGCGCGCCTGCGTCAGGTCGGCGACCAGCTGCCCGCCGAACATCGCATAGACGGTGGGGATCGAGCGGATCTGGAATTGCTGCGCGATGAACTGGTTCTTGTCGGTATCGACCTTGGCCAGCACCACGCCCTTGTCGGCGTAATCGGCCGCGACCTTCTCCAGCACGGGCGTGAGCGCCTTGCAGGGCCCGCACCACTCCGCCCAGAAATCGATGATGACGAGGCTGGTCATCGACGGCTCGACGACGTCGCGGCGGAATTGCTCGACGGCTTCCTTCTGCGCGGGGGCGAGGCCCAGGGTGCTGGCCAAGGTGAACTCCTGTTGTGTGCCCGTCATGTGGGGCGGGATCGCGCTTAATGGAAGTCCCGCGAGATGATGCGCACGTCGCGCGGATGGCCGCCGCGCGGGTCGTGGCTTTTGGCCGCCGCGTGGCGGACCCAGCCGTCATAGCCGTCGCCCGCCGCGGTCTCGAGCATGGGGTCGTGATCGGACGACAGGCGGCCGAGCTCGTGCGTGCGGTCCTCGACGGCCGATGTCATCAGGTGGACGACGCCGTGCTCGCTGCGCTGGATCACGCCCTGGAGCACCAGAAGCCGCGCCGCCATCACCGCGCGCCGGTTCGCCTCGAAGTCTCGCGCCCAGATCAGGCCGTTGGTGACGCCGGTCTCGTCCTCGATGGTCACGAATATCGCGTTGCCCTTGCCCGGCCGCTGACGGACCAGCACGACGCCGGCGACCTTCGCGCGCTGGCCGTCGCGCGCGTCGCGCGCCTCAGCCGCGCTCAGTACGCCCTCGCCCGCGAACAACGGGCGCAGGAAGCGCATGGGATGGCCCTTCAGCGACAGGCGCGTGGTCTGGTAGTCGGCGACCACCTGCTCGGCGGCCGGCATGGGCGGCAGCGCGGCGTCGGGTTCCCGCTCCATCTCGGGCGTCTCCGCGGCGGCGAACAGCGGCAGCTGCTTGGGCGGCGTGCGGCGCACCTCCCAGCCGCCCGTGCGCCGGTCATGGCCGAGCGAGCGCAGCGCGTCGGCGTCGGCGAGCAGCCTGAGCGCGCGCGGCGGCAGGTGGCGGGCGAGGTCCTCGACGGTGGCGAAGGGCGCATGGGCCACGATCGTCTCGGCCCATGCCTCGCGGAACCCGTCGATCTGGCGCAAGCCGAGCCTGACGGCGTGCGCGCCGTCGCGCCGCACGGCCGGGTTCCACTGCTTGGGGTCTTTCGGTTCCGGATTGGGGGCGCGGGTGACCCGCGCGATCCAGCCCGGCGTCACCGATTCCAGCGCATTGTTCCACCCGCTCGCGTTGACGTCGATGGCCTTGAGCTCGACACCATGCTCGCGCGCGTCGATCACCAGCTGCGCGGGCGCGTAGAAGCCCATCGGCTGCGAGTTGAGGATCGCGGTGCAGAACATCGCCGGGTAAAAGCATTTGAGCCACGCCGACACATAGACCAGCCGCGCGAAGGACAGGGCGTGGCTTTCGGGGAAGCCGTACGAGCCGAAGCCTTCGATCTGGCTGTAGCACCGTTCGGCGAACGCCTGCTCATAGCCACGCCGCACCATGCCGCCGACCAGCTTGGCCTTGAAGTCGTGCATTCCGCCGACATGTCGGAACGTCGCCATGGCCTTGCGCAGCTGGTTCGCCTCGTCCGGCGTGAACTCCGCCGCGACAATGGCGAGCTTCATCGCCTGTTCCTGAAACAAGGGCACGCCATAGGTGTGCTTCAGGAGGTTGCGCAACTCGTCACGAGGACCGTGCTCGGGGGAGGGAGAGGGGAGTTCCGCGATTTCGTTGCCCGCCCGGCGGCGCAGATAGGGGTGGACCATGTCGCCCTCGATCGGGCCGGGGCGCACGATCGCGACCTGGACGACGAGATCGTACAGCCGTCGCGGCTTTAGGCGCGGCAGCATGTTGATCTGCGCCCGGCTTTCCACCTGGAAGATGCCGATCGAGTCCCCGTCGCACAGCATGTCGTACACCGCTGGATCGTCGCGCAGCGCCACCGTGTCGAGCTTGGGGTCATCCATGCCGGTGGTCCGCATCAGGTCGAACGCCTTCTGGATGCAGGTCAGCATGCCCAGCGCGAGCACGTCCACCTTCATCAGCCCGAGCGCGTCGATGTCGTCCTTGTCCCACTCGATGAACGTGCGATCCTGCATCGCGCCGTTGTGGATAGGCACCGTTTCGTCCAGGCGATCCTGCGTCAGCACATAGCCACCGACGTGCTGCGACAGGTGTCGCGGAAATCTGAGCAGGCGGCGGGTCAGGCCCGCCAGTCGCGCCATCTCGGGATTGCCGGCATCATAGCCTGCCTCTCCGAAACGCTGATCCTCCAACCGGTCGGAGAAGCTGCCCCACACGGTGCTGGTCAGGCGATTGGTCACGTCCTCCGTCAACCCGAGCGCTCGGCCGACCTCGCGCACGGCCGAGCGCGGGCGATAATGGATCACTGTCGCCGCGATCGCCGCGCGGTGGCGACCATAGCGCTGATAGATATATTGCATGATCTCCTCGCGACGCTCGTGCTCGAAATCGAGATCGATGTCGGGCGGCTCGTCGCGTTCAGACGATACAAAGCGGGAAAAGAGCAGGTCGTTCTGCGCCGGGTCTATGGAGGTGACGCCCAGCATGTAGCACACCGCCGAGTTGGCCGCCGATCCGCGACCCTGACACAGGATGGGCGGATCGACCGATCGCGCGAAGCGGACAAGGTCGTGGACGGTGAGGAAGTAATGGGCGTACCGGCGATCCGCGATCAGCGCGAACTCCTCGCGCAGCGACTTCACGATCTTGTCGGGAACGTAGCCGGCATAGCGGTCGATCGCGCATTGCCAGCTGAGGTGTTCCAGCCAGGCCTGCGGCTCCCAGCCGTCAGGCACGGGCTCGTGCGGGTATTCGTAGCGTAGCTGGCCGATATCGAAGTCGATGCGGGACAGCAGATCGATGCTGCTCGCGATCGCCTGTGGCTGGTCGCGGAACAGCCGTGCCATCTCCGACGCGTCCTTGAGGTGACGCTCCGCATTGGCGGCGAGCCGTCGCCCGGCGCTGGCAACGGTGGTCCCTTCGCGGATGCAGGTGACCACATCGTGAAGGTCGCGCTCGGCGGCGGTTGCGTACAGCGCATCCGCCGTGGCCAGCAATGGCACGCGCAACCCGGCCGCGACCGACGCCAAGCCGGCCAGACGACGCCGATCGCGTCCGCCACGCGGCATAGTGACCCCCAGCCACAAGCGTCGCCTCGCGCGCGTCGCCAGTACCTGCAGCGTGTCGGTGACGACATCACCCCCGCGGGATTGAATGACCACCGGTTCGGCGTCGGGATGCCATTGCTGATCCTTTACCCTGGCGCTGCTTGCCGGCAGGACAATCAGCAGCAGATCATCCAGGTGATCCAGCAGGTCGGTGAACTGCAGGATACAGCCGCCCTTTACGGCGCGCCGATTGCCAACGGTAAGCAATCGGGTCAGCCGTCCCCAGCCGTGACGGGTCGCCGGATAGGCGACGATGTCAGGGGTGCCGTCAGCGAAGATCAGCCGCGCCCCCGACACCAGCTTGAACTCCAGTGGCGGTAGTCTTTTCCCGAGCAGGCCCGCGCGCGCGTCTCGTAGGGCGTCCCAGGCTCGCACCACGCCAGCCACCGTGTTGCGGTCGGCGATGCCGAGGCCGGCCAGGCCAAGCTCGACCGCATGGCCCACCAAGTCCGATGGGTAACTCGCCCCGTCCAGGAAGGAATAGTTGGTCGCCGTTACCAACTCGGCAAAGGCGGGTGGCGCCTGCAATCCGGCCTCGCGGACCGATGGTGAGATAACGACGACCTCGGCGCTCATGCGGCCATCCCGCGCGAGTGCCTCACGCGAACAGCCCATGAATATACCAGCGCGGGCTTTCCCTTTCGTCGTAAAGCCCGTGGCGGAAAATCCACAGGCGGCGACCGCGTCGATCCTCGACCCGGTAATAGTCACGGGTCGGCACGGGCGTCTCTTGCCGACGCCACCATTCGCCCGCGATCCGTTCCGGTCCTTCCGCGCGCGCGACCTCGTGCAGCGTGCGCCGCCAGCGGAAGCGCTGGGGCGGGCCGTCGGGCGCGAGCGAGAAGACCTGGTCGATGACCTGGGGCGGGTCGAACAGGTGGATGGGACGCAGCGGTGGCTCGCCGGGCTGCGGTTCGGGCCAGGTTACGCTGGCGGTGGCGGTGGCGGTGGCGGCATTGGCGGGCAGCGTCAGCTCGGCCTGCTCGGGTATGTGGCTGTCGCGGGCGACGAAGCGGCGGATGCGTGCCGCGCCGAGGCGGGTGGAGAGCTGATCGACCAGCGCCTGCGTCCCCGCCTCGCGCGTGGCCCCGCCTTCCAGCCGCAGCTGCGCCGCATCCAGTGGCTCGGCGAGCGGGACCAGCAGCCTGATCAGGTCATAGCCGAAGCCGGGGTCGAGCGGGTCGGCCAGCGCGTCGATCCGCTCGCGCATCAGGCGGAGCAGCAGCGCCACCTCGCGGGTGGGCCGGCCGGTCTCCACCCTCAGCACATGAACGGCGCCGTCGGCACGATATAGCCGCGCCTCCCACCGACGCCCGCCATGCCGGCGCCGTTCCAGCGTTGCCGCCGCCTCCCCGGCGAGCAGCCCCAGCACTTCCAGCACATGCTCGGTGCGCGTCACCGGCTCGGCGAAGCGGCGCTCCGTTATCACGGGTGCCACGATAACCCTGGCGCTGACCGGCGACCGGGCCTCGCCCGTCAGACGCCGGACCGCCGTCGCCGCCGGCTCGCCGAAACGCGCCGCGATCCCGGCGAGCGGCCGTGCCATGACGTCGCCCACCGTCTTCAGCCCGGCGCGGCACAGGGCAGCCGTACCGTCCTCGTCAAGCCCGAGCGCGGCAACGGGCAGGCGGCGCACCGCGCCCTTCTCGTCGGGCGCGGGGGCGCCAGCGAACCGGGCGAGCGCGCCCGCGATCTCCGGCGTGTCGCCGAACGCGTGGCGCAGCAGCACGCCGCGTCGCGCGAACCGCCGCTCCACGTCCGCGGCGAGGAAACGCTCGCCCTCGAAGGCATGGGTGCAGCCCGCCACGTCCAGCGTCAGCGCATCGGGCGGGTGCAGCGCGACCGTGGGGGTGTAGCGCCCGCACGCTTCCGCCAGCCGCTCGAGCCAGTCGAGGTCGGCGTGGGGATCATGCGGGAACACTTCCAGCGCGGGCACCCGCGCCCGCGCATCGGCGAGCGTCAGGCCAGGCTCTAGGCCGAGGCGCGTCGCGCACAGATCAAGCGCGGCGAGGCGGACCGCGTTGCCGACCCTGGCCGTGAACGCGACCGGAACCTCAGCCCGCCCGGCGAACAGGTGCGGGCGGGTCGAGCGCAGGCGCTCGATCGGCAGCCAGGGGAAGATCAGCGCCAGGTAGCGCCGCGGCGTCGAAGCTCTGCGTGTCACGGTTCCACTCCACGCGCCAGCGCTGCCCGGACGGGCCACCACGCCGGCGCTGCAATTCGATCAGAAAGGCGGGCCGCCCCGGCGCGTCGGCGTCGAGCGCGGTAGAGGGGCAGGCGGCGATGCCCCAGCGCGTGGCCGCGGCACTGGGCACGGGCGTACCGGCAATGCGCAGCAGCAACGCGGTGACGTGCGATAGTTCGGCGGCGAGCTGCAGACGCCGGGTGGCGGTCAGATCAAGGCCCGGCGCGCTGCCCCACGTCTCGATCAGCAGCGATCCCAGACCAGGGCAGCGCGCCGCGTCGGCGGCGGCGCGAAGCAGCGCCTTGTCGTCCGGGACGACAGCCATGACCAGCATGTCAGGATCAAGTCCCAGTTCACGAAGACCTGTTGCATGCAACCGTCCGCCCTGGCGCTCGGCGGCCTGCGTGCGCAGCCAGAGAATCGGCACCGCCCGCGAAGTGAGCGCCGTGGCCACCGCGAACCCGGCGGCACTGGTGGCATCCTCGGCGGTGGCGAACGCCTCGTGCACCTGTGCGCGAGGCAGGCCCGCCGTGAGCCACTCGTCGGGCCTGTTTGCCTGTGGCGCACGCAAAGCTGGCGCTGCGGCATGTCTCAATCGAGCAATCAGGGCTGCCGAATCGTTCACAGCTGTTCTTGTATTGTTCTTTGTCGAGAGGTGCAAACCGGTGATGGGCCAACCTGTTCCACTGAAACGGCTTGCGACCCCCCGTACCCGCTGCTAAGGGCCGCGCCTCACCTGCCCGGCGTGTATTCGCCCGGGCCCATTCGCCAGAGCGGGCGTAGCTCAGGGGTAGAGCACAACCTTGCCAAGGTTGGGGTCGAGGGTTCGAATCC
>CAXTWJ010000023.1:12988-16292 GCA_964247925.1 uncultured Sphingomonas sp. | reverse complement strand
CCCCAGCCGCGCGTCGGGCACGCCGACCGCGACCGCCTCGCGCGCCTCGCCGCCCGCCAGCACGGCCTCTTCGATCTCGGTCGGGCTGAGGCGGTTGCCGGCGGATTTGATCATCTCGTCGTCACGACCGACGAAGCGGAACAGGCCGTCGGCCCCCTCCACCACCGTATCGCCCGACCACACCGCCGTGCCGCCGGCATGAGACCAGGCGGGCGCGGGGCGAAACCGCTCGGCGGTGCGCGCGGGATCGCGCCAATAGCCCCGCGCGACCAGCGGCCCGGCATGGACCAGCTCGCCCGGCTCGCCCGGGCCCGCGCGGGCGCCGTCGGGGCGCACCGCCATCACCTCAGCAAACGGGATCGCGCGGCCGATCGCGTCGGGATGCGCATCGATCAGCGCGGGGTCGAGGAAGGTCGAGCGGAACGCCTCGGTCAGGCCATACATCGCATACAGATCGGCGCGCGGGAACCGTTCGCGCAAGTCCCTGACCAGCCGCGGCGTCAGCGCGCCGCCGGAATTGGTCAGCCGGGTGAGCGTCGTGTCCGCCGGCCACTCGGCGTCGAGCAGCTGCATCCAGAGCGGCGGCACGCCCGCCAGCGTCGTCGCGCCGGTCCGCGCGACCGCCTTTACCACGTCGCGCTGCGTCAGATAGTGGAGCGGCGCGACCGCCGCGCCGGCATACCAGGCCGAGAAGAGCTGGTTCTGCCCATAGTCGAACGACAGCGGCAGCACGGCGAGCACGCGATCGGCGGGCGCGAGGCGAAGATAATGCGCCACCGACACCGCGCCGAGCCACAGGTTCGCGTGGCTGAGCATCACCCCCTTGGGCCGGCCGGTCGAGCCGGAGGTGTAGAGGATGGCGGCGAGGTCATCGGGGTTGCGGACGGCCCGTTTACCAATTTCGTCACCCCGGGCCTGACCCGGGGTCCAACGCAGGCCCAAGGGCCGCCTGTCGCTCGTGATCGCCTGAGGATGGGGGTTGGATGCCGGCTCAAGGCCGGCATGACGGAAGGCGTCCTCCTCCACCACCACACATCCCGCCGGCACGTCACCCGCCGCCAGCGGCGCCCCCCGCGCCTCCTGCGTCACCAGCAGCCGCGCGCCGCTATCCGCCAGGATATGCGCCACCTGCGCGTGGCGCAGCGCCGGGTTGACCGGCACATGGACCAGCCCCGCGCGCGCCGTCGCGAGCGGCAGGAGGCAGGCGGCGCGCGTCTTGGGCAGCCAGCTCGCCACCCGGTCGCCCGGCGCGAGCCCCTGTTCCGCCAGCCACGCCGCCATCGCCCCGACGACGGCCTCCACCTGCGCGAACGTCATCGTCCCCGCGCGGTCGATCAGCGCGAGGTCGCCCGCCGCCCCACGCAGCACGCGGTCGATCGTCCGGGGATGGGGGTCGAGCGGGACCATGGCCCCCCTTAGCAGCGGGTTGTTGCCCAATTCACCCCCGCGTTCTAGGGGCCGCGCAGTTCACCAGCTCGGAGTTGCCCCTTGATCCCCGACGGCGCCGCCGATGTCGCCACCGCCGTCCGCGGGGTGCTCGCCGACATCCTGGGCCTCGCGCCGGACCGTGTCGCGGGCTTCTCTTCCGACACACCGCTGTTCGGCCACTTGCCCGAGCTCGACTCGATGGCGGTCGCGGGCGTGCTGACCGAGCTGGAGGACCGGCTCGGCATCGTGATCGAGGATGACGAGGTGGACGGCGAGATGCTGGAAACCTTCGGCGCGCTCACCGCCTTTGCGGAGCGGAAAGCGCTGGTCTAGCGTCGAACGGGTGATCGACCCGCGCATCAGCAGCTACCAGTGGGAAGGCGGGCGCGAACCGATGCTGCGCTTCGGGCCGGAAGACGGTCCGCAGGTCGTGCTGGCGCTGCCCTTGTTCGAGGAAGCGAACCGCTGTCGGGCGTTCGGTGTGGGCGTCCTCCGGGCACTCGCTGCGCGAGGCATCGGAGGCCTGCTTCCCGACCTGCCAGGCCAGGGGGAGAGCGAGCGGTCGATCGCCGACTTCTCCGTTCTCGACCTTCAGTCCGCTTACGACGAGGCGGTCGGACAGTCGGGCTTGAACTTTGGCAGCTTTGGGGTCGGCATCCGTAGCGGTACATTACTCGACGCCTTGGGCCTGCACGCGGGCCGTTGGCATTTCGCGCCGCAGAGGGGCGTCGAGCTGCTGACTGAACTACGGCGATTGCACCAAGCCGGGACCGGAGCCGCGATCGACAGTGATTATTGGCGGTTCGACGGCTCGCTGCCCGAAGAACAGCCTGATCCACCTGTCGAGATCGCCGGCAATCTGATCGGAGCAAGTCTGCTCACCGACCTTGTCGTCAAGGAGCCGTTCGACGAAGCGGACGTCCCCCGCCGCGTTGTCCGGCTGTCGTCCGACCGGCGCGCCGCAGATCGCCATGTCGATGGCCCTGCGCTGTGGCGACGTGCGGAACCCGGCAACGATCTCGCGTTTGCACAGCTACTTGCAGCCGATATCGCCCACTGGATCGCATCATGCGAAGGCTGATCGCCTTTCCATGCGAGGGCGAGACGCTGGTCGCCTCGCTCGATGAGGGGGCGGGCACGACCGGATTGCTGATCATGTCGGGGGGCAACGAGCCGCGGATGGGCGCGCATCGCGGCATGGCGCTGCTGGCGGGGCGGCTGGGCGTGCCGGTGTTCCGCTTCGACCGGCGCGGGGTGGGCGACTCGTCGGGCGCGAATGGCGGCTGGGCGTCGAGCGCGCCCGACATCGCGGCGGCGTTGGCCGCGTTCCGGCGAGAGGTGCCGCAGATCACGCGATTGGTCGGGTTCGGCAACTGCGACGCGGCGACCGCGCTGGCGCTGTTCGGCGGCGAGCTCAATGCGCTGGTGCTGGCGAACCCGTGGGTGGTCGAGCGCGACGGCGACCTGCCCCCGCCCGCTGCGATCCGCGCGCGCTACGCGGCGCGCCTGCGTGATCCGCGCGCGTGGGGACGGCTGGCGACGGGGGCGGTGAATATCCGCAAGCTGGCCAGGGGGTTGCGGGCTATCGCTGCGCCGCGCTCGGAGGCGCCGCTGGCCGGGCGGTTCGCCGACGCGGTGCGCGGGCGGGAAGTGACGATCGCGCTGGCGACGGGGGACGCGACGGCGATCGCCTATCTCGACGCGGTGAAGGGATTGGACGTTAACGCGCCGGTGCGGCGGATCGAGACGGCGTCGCACAGCTTCGCGCGTGAGGGGGATGCGGCGGCGTTGGAGGTTGTGTTGCTGGAGGTGCTCAGGGGCGGAGGGCCGTCACGGGAGAGTGGAAGGTCGGTCATGCCCCCGGCATGACCTGAAC
>CAXTWJ010000023.1:0-12978 GCA_964247925.1 uncultured Sphingomonas sp. | reverse complement strand
ATCGGCCGACCGGCCCCGGCAAGCCCCGTAACAGCGCGGGGCGCTGTTCACCTTCCACTCCCGTGAGCCTGCCCCCGCGAAGGCGGGGGTCGGACAGGTCGGCTATGCCGCCTGCCGGCCGGCCTTGGCCGTCTCGCGGCCAGCACTGCTGGACGCGTGCGGCCGGCGGCTTACCAACTGGCCTCCGCATTCTCCTTCTCCCGCGCCGGCTCCGCCATCGCCGCGCGATCCGACTCGAACGCCGTGTGCGCCAGGAAGCGTTCGGCATCCAGCGCCGCCATGCAGCCCGTGCCCGCCGCCGTCACCGCCTGGCGATAGATCTTGTCCGACACGTCGCCGCACGCGAACACGCCGGGCACGCTGGTCTTCGTGGTCCCGGTCTCCACCGCGATATAGCCGTCCGCGTCCAGCGCCAGATGCCCACGGAACAGCTCGGTCGCCGGCGAATGGCCGATCGCGACGAACCCGCCCTCCACGTCGATGCGGCTCTCCTCGCCCGTCACCGTGTCCCGCAGGTCCAGGCCGACCAGCCCGGCGGTGCCGCCGCCGTCCACGAACTCGCGCACCTCCGTGTTCCACAGCACGCGGATCCCCGGATGCGCGAACAGCCGTTCCTGCAGGATGCGCTCCGCCCGCAGGCTGTCGCGCCGATGGATCAGCGTCACGTCGGGCGAATGGTTGGTGAGGTACAACGCCTCCTCGACCGCCGTATTGCCGCCGCCGATTACCGCCACCGCCTTCCCGCGGTAGAAAAAGCCGTCGCACGTCGCGCAGGCGCTGACGCCCTTGCCCTTCATCGCCTCCTCGCTCGGCAGCCCCAGCCACTTGGCCTGCGCGCCCGTCGCGATCACCAGCACGTCGCCCTCGTAGAGGTCGCCGCCATCGCCCGTCAGCCGGAAGGGCCGGCGCGTCAGATCGACCTCGACGATCGTATCCCACAGCATCGTCGTGCCGACGTGCTCGGCTTGGCGCTGCATCTGCTCCATCAGCCACGGGCCTTGGATCACGTCGGCGAAGCCGGGATAGTTTTCCACATCGGTGGTGGTCGTCAGCTGCCCGCCCGGCTGGATGCCCTGCACCACGATCGGTTTCATCCCCGCGCGCGCCCCATAGATGGCAGCGGACAGCCCGGCGGGGCCGGAGCCGAGAATGAGCATTTTCGTGCTGTGCGTCGCCATGCGTCCCTGTCCTGATGCGTGTTGTGCGATCTAGGCTACGCGGCGCCGCTTTTCCATGGCACGCTTGGGCCGCGCAGGAGTTGCACGGGCATGAGCGAGAAGGTCGAGATCAAGGACTATACCGGCCCCGCCGGCGGCTGGGGCTCGGTGAAGGGGCTGGCCCAGATCGGCAAGCGCGAGAAGGCGGGCCCGGAGACGGTCAGGGAGCTGGCGCGCCAGAACAAGTCCGACGGCTTCATGTGCGTCAGCTGCGCCTGGGGCAAGCCCGCGCACCCGCACCCGGCGGAGTTCTGCGAGAACGGCGCCAAGGCGACCGCGTGGGAGCTGGCGCGCTTTCGCGTCACGCCGG
The DNA here is from genome assembly GCA_964247925.1 of uncultured Sphingomonas sp. Classification (GTDB taxonomy): domain Bacteria; phylum Pseudomonadota; class Alphaproteobacteria; order Sphingomonadales; family Sphingomonadaceae; genus Sphingomonas. The sequence continues at coordinate 11,451 of CAXTWJ010000023.1, read as the reverse complement.
CCTTCTTCGAGCAGCACACGCTGACCGAGCTCAGGGCCTGGCCCGACCACGATCTCGAACAGGCGGGGCGGCTGACCCACCCGTTGCGATACGATGCGAGCAGCGACCGCTATGTCGCGGTAAGCTGGGACGAAGCCTTCGCCGACATCGGCGCGCGGCTGAAGACGTTCGACCCCAAGCGCGTCTGCTTCTACGCCTCCGGCCGCGCCAGCCTCGAGACGTCGTATATGTGGCAGCTCATGGCGCGGATGTACGGCAGCCAGAACCTGCCCGACTCGTCCAATATGTGCCACGAGACCACGTCGGTGGGTCTGAAATCGTGCATCGGCTCGCCGGTGGGGACGATCCATCTCGAGGACTATGACCTGTGCGACGCCATCTTCTATTTCGGTCAGAATCCGGGGGTTAACAGTCCCCGCTTCCTCCACCCGTTGAGAAGCTGCGCGAAGCGGGGCGTCGAGATCATCGTCTTCAACCCGCTCAAGGAACGCGGGCTGGAACGCTTCACCGATCCACAGAACCCGATAGAAATGGCGACCGGCACCTCCACCAACATCGCCACGCAATATCACCAGGTGAAGGCGGGCGGCGACATCGCGGCGATGATGGGCGTGATCAAGCACGTCCTAGCCCTCGACGACGCGGCGGGCGGCACGGTGATCGATCACGACTTCATCGCCCAGCACACGAAAGGCTATGAGGATGTCGCCGCCAGGGCGCGCGCCACGGGCTGGGACGAGATCGAGCACGAGAGCGGCCTGACCCGCGCGGCGCTGGAGGGCGCGGGCGCGGTCTATGCGCGGTCGAAGGCGGTGATCGCGGTCTATGGCATGGGCCTGACCCAGCACGTCCACGGCATCACCAACATCCAGATGCTGGTCAATCTGATGCTGCTCCGGGGCAATGTCGGCAAGCCCGGCGCCGGCTTCGGCCCCGTGCGCGGGCATTCCAACGTGCAGGGCCAGCGCACCGTCGGGATCAGCGAAAAGCCCGAGCTGGTCCCGCTCGACCTGCTGGCGAAACAATATGATTTCGAGCCGCCGCGCGAGAAGGGCTGGGACACGGTCGAGACCTGCGAGAAGCTGCTTGGCCGGGAGATGCAGGCGTTCGTCGGGCTGGGCGGCAATTTCGCGCGCGCCATCCCCGACCACGCGGAGACGGAGCCGGCCTGGCGCGACGTGCCGCTGACCGTCCACATCGCGACGAAGCTCAATCGCGGGCATCTGGTGCCGGGCGAAACGGGCTACGTCCTCCCCTGCCTCGGCCGCATCGAGCTCGACCAGCAGGCGAGCGGGCCACCGGCGGTCACCAGGGAGGATGCGGGCGCCCGCATCTACGGCTCGCGCGGCCGGGCGACGCCGGCGGCCGAGACGCTGCTGAGCGAGCCCGCGATCGTCGCCGGCATCGCCAAGGCAACGCTCGCGCCCAACCCGAAGGTGCCGTGGGACGACTGGGTGGGCGACTATGGCAGGGTTCGGGACGCGATCGAGGCCACTTTCCCGGACAAGTTCGCCAACTTCGGCGACCGATTGTTCACCCCCGGCGGCTTCTGGAAAGGCGTCCCCGCCACCCACCGCGAATGGCAAACCGCCAGCGGCAAGGCCGAGTTCAACGTGCCGGAAGTGAGGAACGCGACCGGTTTCGATGAGGCGCCGGGGCGGATGCGGCTGGTGACGCTCCGGTCCAACGACCAGTTCAATACCACCATTTACGGCTATGACGACCGCTTCCGCGGCATCAAGGGCACGCGGCAGGTGGCGATGATGAACCGGCAGGACATCACCGCGATGGGGCTGGCGGACGGCGACACGGTCACGCTGGTCGGCGACCACGGAGACAATAGCGACAAGCGCGTCGCCGGCCTGCGCGTCGTCGCCTACAACATCCCGCGCGGGTGCATCGGCGGCTATTACCCCGAGCTCAACCCACTCATCCCCGTCGCGCATCACGCCGTCGAAAGCCACGTCCCCGCCGCCAAGACGGTGCCGGTCCGGGTGGAACGCGCGGCATGATCCTGGGAGCCGTGCTCGCCGGCGGACGATCGTCGCGGTTCGGGTCGGACAAGGCGGCGGCCGACTGGAACGGGCGCAGCCTCGCCGAGCACGCGGCGGCGCTGGTCGGACAGTTCGTCGACACGGTGGTCGTGGTCGGGCCGGCCGGCATCGCCGACCTGCCCGGCCCCGGCCTTGGTCCCCTGGGCGGCATCGCCGGGGCGCTGGATCATGCGGCGCGGGCCGGCTTCACCAGCGTGCTGACGATCGGCTGCGATATGCCGCGCGTGCCGTCCGAGTTGCTGACCGCGCTGCTCCGGCGCGCGCCCGCCTTCTGCATGAACGCGCCGGTTTTGGGTCATTGGCCGGCGGCGCTGGCGAGCGATCTGGCAGCGTGGCTCGAAGGCGAGCAGCGTTCGGTACGCGCATGGGCGCTGCGCGTCGGCGCGCTGCCGATCGCGTCGCCCGTCCCGCTCGCCAACGTCAACACGCAGGCAGACCTGCTGGCGCTATGACGTCGTCGCGGGTGGAGCCGGCACTTCGCCTGGCGCCGGACGGCGTCGCGCAGGGGACGCGCGCGGTCGCGGTCGAGGCCCCGGTCGCGGTGGAGGTCGATGGCCTCGGCTATGCGGTGATGATGATGACGCCCGCCGACCTCGAAGCCTTCGCGGTGGGCTTCATGCTGACCGAGCGGCTGGCGGACAGCGCTTCGGACCTGATCGACATCGATGCGTTCGCGGGCGAGGCCGGCTGGATCCTGCGCGTGACGCTCGCCGAGCGGTGTCGCGGCCGCATGGCCGACCGCGTGCGGCATCGCACCGGCGACACCAGCTGCGGCCTGTGCGGCATCGCCAGCTTGGAACAGCTCCGCCGCCCGGTCCCCGCCAGGTCCCCTGCCCCGCGCGCCGACCGCGCGGCGCTGTTCGTGGCGCTGGCGGCCCTGCGCGATCATCAGCCGCTCAACGCGCTCACCGGCGCCGTCCACGCGGCGGCGGCGTGCGACGCGGACGGGCGGATCATGGCAGCGTTCGAGGACGTCGGCCGCCACAATGCGCTCGACAAGCTGGTCGGCGCGTTCGCGGCTGGCGAGCTCAGGCCCGACTTTGTCCTCGTCACCTCGCGCGTGAGTTTCGAGATGGTGGACAAGGCCCTCGTCGCGGGCGTCGCGATGCTGGTCGGGGTCTCCGCGCCGACGACGTTGGCAATCGAGCACGCGCGCGCGCACGGACTGACCCTGGTTGCGCTGGCCCGAACCGATGCCATGCTGGTGATGAACGACCCGCACACGCGGTTCGCCCCGGAGGAGATGCCATGATCCTGGCCCTGCTGCTCGCGACGCACACCGTCACGCCCACGCCGCCGGTGCCGCTACCCGCGACCGTGCGCGTCGCGCTGACCACGGCCGAGGGTCGCATCGTGCTGGAGCTCGAGAAGCAGCGAGCGCCGATCACCACCGCCAACTTCCTGCGCTACGTGGATCAGCACCGCCTCGACGGTGTGACCTTCTACCGCACGGTCAAGGTCCAGCCCGAGGATGGCTTCATCCAGTTCGGCGTCCAGAACGCCCCCAGGCGCGTCCTGCCCCCGATCAAGCACGAACCCACGACGTTGACGGGCGTCCATCACACCGACGGTGCCGTCTCGATCGCGCGCGGGGCGCCCGGCACGGCAGCTGGCGACTTCACGATCAGCGTCGGCGACCAGCGTTTCTCCCTCGACGCCCATCCCGAGCAGCCAGGCGACAATCAGGGCTACGCGGCGTTCGGGCACGTGGTCGAGGGCATGGACGTGGTCCACCGCATCCTCGACGCGCCGGTGGCGGCGGGCGGCTACTTCAAGGGCGAGCAGATTGCGGCGCCGGTCAAGGTGATCAGCGTGCGGCGGGTGATGTAACATGCTTGCACATTGTGCTTGCATTTCCGATCTGCCCGCATAATGTGCTGGCATGAACAGCAGGCACGTCCGGACGTTGGCGGCCGTGTTCGCCAGACCGGCACCGGCCTCGATCAGGTGGGCCGACATAGAGGCTCTCTTGATCGCCTGCGGTTGCCTGGTGGTGGAGGGCAGCGGCTCGCGCGTGCGGTTTGTGATGGGGAGTGAGTTCGAGAGTTTTCATCGGCCTCACCCAGCCAAGGAAGCGAAGCAGTATCAGGTGCGGGCCGCGCAAGCCTTCCTGACCAGGATAGGAATCATGCCGTGAGCAATGTGCTGAGTTACAAGGGCTATGTCGCGGCGGTCGAGTTCGACGCGGAGGACGGTATCTTCTTCGGCCGCCTCGCGGGCATTCGGGACGGCGTCGGCTTCCACGGCGAGAGCGTCGCCGAACTGCGCGCGGCATTCCAGGAGGCGGTGGAGGATTATGTCGAGACCTGTGCCAAGCTCGGCCGCCCGGCGCAGAAGCCGTATTCGGGCAAGCTGATGTTGCGCGTCGATCCGTCGCTGCACGCGCGGGCGGTGCAGGCGGCGGAGCTGGCCGGCAAGAGCCTGAATGCCTGGGGAGCGGAGACGTTGGAGCGGGCGCTGCAGTGATGGCTGCGCCGCGGCGTCGGCCGTGGCGGGGCCAAGCCGGCCGCGCTAGCGCGTCTCGCGGGCAGCTTCGCTGCTCGCGTGCGGGCTGCGCGGTAGCGGAGGAGGGACTTGAACCCCCGACCCCAGGATTATGATTCCCGTGCTCTAACCAGCTGAGCTACTCCGCCCAACCGCGCTGCGAGCGGCGCCTATAGGGGCGGGCCGCGAAGCGGGTCAAGCGAACATGTGGCGGCTGAGCGGCTCCCACGGACCACCGCGATACCACCAGGTCGCCAACCCCGCGACCTCGACCGCGCGCGGGCGGAAGTCGCGTTGCAGCTCGGCCAGCAGCAGCTTCGCCACAGTCGGCGTCACCTTGTTCTGGATCGTCACGTGCGGGCGCCAGCCGCCGGCGTCCTGCGGGGTCAGCAGCCCGGTGAACGCCTCCGCCAGCCGCGCGCGGACGGCCACGAGCTCGGGCGCTTCGATCCGGAACGCGACGCCGCGACCCAGCGACATTAGCCCGCCCACCCGCGCCTGCGGCGCGCGCTGCGCCCGCGTCTCCTCCGCCAGCCGATGCTTCAGCTCGTCAGCGGCGGACGGCGGCAGATGGTGGAACAGCGTGAGATGCGCGTCCAGCTGGTTGCGCTCGGGCGGGAAATGCTCGCGGCGCAAGGTGTCGAACCACGCCTGGTCTTGCCGCCCGAACACGGCCGTGACGATGATCGGCGCGAAGGTGCTCAAATCTCGAGCTGCGAGCCCAGCTCGACTACGCGGTTGGTGGGCAGGCGGAAGAACTCCATCGCCGATTCCGCATTGCGCAGCATCCACGCGAACAGCTTCTCGCGCCAGATCATCATGCCGGGCCGGTCGGACGCGATCAGCGTCTGGCGCGACAGGAAGAAGCTGGTGTCCATCATCTTGAACTCGCCCGAACACGCCGTGACGTGCTTGAGCGCCGCGGGCACGTTCGCCTCCTCCATGAAGCCGAACTTCAGCACGCAGCGGTGAAAGCCGTGACCCAGTTCCTCCAGCTTGGCGCGGTGCGCGTCGGGCCAATAGGGCTGGTCGGCAATCGCGACGGTGAGCAGGATCACGCGCTCGTGCAGCACCTTGTTGTGCTTCAAGTTATGCAGCAACGCGTGCGGCACGCCCTCCGCTGTCGACGTCATGAACACCGCCGTGCCGGGCACGCGGCTGGCGCTGCTCGCGGCGGACTGAATGAACACCTTGACCGGCATCGCCGCCTCGCGCAGCCGCTCGATCATCAGCGATCGTCCCTTTGACCAGGTGGTCAGGAAGGTGAAGGCGATCACGCCGACCAGCAGCGGGAACCAGCCGCCGGCGGGGATCTTGGTCAGGTTGGCCGCGAAATAAGTGCCATCGACCAGGAAGAACAAGGCCAGCAACGGTGCCGCGGCGTAGAGCGGCCAGTTCCACAGCCGCGTCAGCGCGACGCCGAGCAGGCAGGTGTCGATGAACATCGCGCCCGTCACCGCGATGCCATAGGCCGATGTGAGATTGCTCGACGTGCGAAAGAACAGCACCAGCAGGATGACCATGATCATCAGCGCCCAGTTGACCAGCGGGATGTAAATCTGCCCGGCGGTGGACGCGCTGGTATGCTCGACGCGCAGCCGCGGCATAAAGCCGAGCTGGATCGCCTGCTGCGTGACGGAGAACGCGCCGGAAATGACGGCCTGCGACGCGATGATCGCGGCCAGCGTCGCCAGGATCACCAGCGGCAGCTGCAGGTTCGGCGGCGCCAGCATGTAGAACGGGCTCTCCAGCGCCGCGTTGCCCATGCGGAACAACAGCGCGCCCTGCCCCATATAGTTAGCCATCAGGCACCACAGCACGAAGCAGATCCACGACAGCGCGATCGGCTTGCGCCCGAAATGCCCCATGTCGGCGTACAGCGCCTCCGCCCCCGTCACCGCCAGCACCACGGAACCGAGCGCCAGGAACGCGCGCAGCGGGTCGAGCAGGAAGAAGTCCACCGCGTATACGGGCGAGAACGCCCAGAGCACGCCCGGCGTCCGCGTGATCGACAGGACGCCAAGCACCGCGATCACGCTGAAATAGACCAGCATGATGGGGCCAAAGAACAGCCCCACGCGCGCGGTGCCGCTCTGCTGGATCCAGAACAGGAAGACGAGGATGGCGACCGCGATCGGGATCACCGCGCCCGTGAACGCCGGCGCCGCGACCGCGAGGCCCTCGACCGCCGACAGCACCGACACCGCCGGCGTGATCATGCTGTCGCCATAGAACAGCGCGGTGGCGAAAACCCCGAGCAGGATGATGCCGGTGGTCCAGCGCTTGCTCTTGGTCCGTCCCGACACCAGCGCCAGCAGCGCCAGGCTGCCACCCTCGCCCTTGTTGTCGGCGCGCATGATGATCGCGACGTACTTGAACGTCACCACGATCATCATCGACCAGAACATCAGGCTCATCACCCCCATGATATGGGCGGGGTCGAGCGCCAGTTTGTGGTGGCCGGCGAAGGTCTCGCGAAAGGCGTAGAGCGGGCTGGTGCCGATATCGCCGAACACGATGCCGATCGCGCCCAGCGCCAGGCGCAGCAGCCCTTCGTGGCCGTGCTGCTGGCCTTCATGCACGTCCGGCAACGATGCGGTGGGCGTGGTCGCGGTCACAGACGCTCGCGAGTGAAGGGCGCGGAAGCACCCAGGGGGTCGCCTGTCATGGTCGCGGCGCGGTAGCACCGCGCCCCGAGCCACGCAACGGCCTGAGATCCCTCGCTCATGGCCGGCGGATCACCTCCCGGATCACGAAATGCGACGCCAGCCGGGTGACGCCGGGCAGGCGCGACAGCGTCTCGCGGTGGATGCGCTCGAACGTGTCGTCGCGCTTGACCTCGACATGAAGGAGGTAGTCGGCCTCGCCGCTCATCAGGAAGCAGTCGCGCACCTCCGGCACGTCCACGATCTCGCGCTCGAATGACGCCATCGTCTCCTCGCGCTGATCTCGCAGCGTGACGTTGATCAGCACCACGCTGGGATCGCCCCGCGCGGAGCGGGACAGGACCGCGCGATAGCCCGCGATCAGCCCGCGCTCGCGCAACGCCGCGACGCGCCGGTGCGCGGCGCTGGCGGACAGGCCGATCGCCTCGCCCAGCTCGGCCGAGGTCAGGTCCGAGCGTTCGGCCAGCTGCGCCAGCAGCCTGCGATCGAGCGCATCCAGCAAAACGGCGCTTCCCTGCAACCCCATTGCGCGCGCCTGCGCCGGACGGAACGCAATTGCAAACCTCTCCCGCGCATTCGGCTGTATCGTCGCGGCGTCCACAGGAGTCTTCCCATGCGAGTCGGTGTCCCCAAGGAGATCAAGAACCACGAGTATCGCGTCGGCCTGACGCCCTCGTCGGTGGCCGAGCTGGTGTCGGCGGGCCATGAGGTGATGGTCGAGACGCAGGCGGGCGCGGGCATCGATTTCGGCGACGACGCCTATGTCGAGGCGGGCGCGACCATCCTTCCCGACGCCGCCGCGGTGTTCAAGGCCGCCGACATGATCGTCAAGGTCAAGGAGCCACAGGCGAGCGAGATCGCGCTGCTCGAGCCCAGGCACCTGCTGTTCACCTATCTTCACCTCGCCGCCGACAAGCCGCAGGCCGAGGGCCTGATGAAGTCGGGCGCGACCTGCATCGCGTATGAGACGGTGACGGCGCCGGGCGGCGGCCTGCCGCTCCTCAAGCCGATGAGCGAGGTCGCGGGCCGGATGTCGGTGCAGGTCGGCGCACATTATCTGGAGAAGGAACAGGGCGGGCGTGGCGTCCTGCTGGGCGGCGTGCCCGGCGTGGCGCCGGCCAAGGTGGCGATCCTGGGCGGCGGCATTTCCGGCATCAACGCCGCGCAGATGGCGGTGGGGATGCGCGCGGATGTCACCATCTACGACATCAACATGAGCCGGCTGGCGGAGCTGGACATGTTCTTCTCCAGCCAGATCAAGACGGCGTTCGCATCGAAGGCGGCGATCGCGGCGGCGGTGAGGAACGCGCATCTCGTGATCGGCGCGGTGCTGGTGCCCGGTGCGGCGGCGCCCAAGCTGGTGACGCGCGAGATGATCGGGACGATGAAGCGCGGCGCGGTGCTGGTCGATATCGCGATCGACCAGGGCGGCTGTTTCGAGACCAGCCACGCGACCACGCACCAGGACCCGGTCTTCGAGGTCGATGGCGTGATTCATTACTGCGTCGCCAACATGCCCGGCGCGGTGGCGCGCACGTCCACCTTCGCGCTCAACAACGCGACGCTACCCTTCGCTATCAAGCTGGCGAACATGGGGGCGGAGGCCGCGATGAAGGCGGACCCGCACCTCGCGGCCGGCCTGAACGTCATGGGCGGCAAGATCACCTACAAGGCTGTCGCCGACGACCTCGGCCTCCCCTATGAAGGGTGGAACGGATAAGGAACGCGGGCGTTGTCGGTCGTGAAAGGAATCTTCCATGGCCGATACCGACGAAAATCCGAAGACCCACCCGACCTCCAATGCCGTCAAGGATCCGCACGACTGGACCACGGGCGACCAGCCGATGACCGGCGCGCAGGCGAGCTACCTCAAGACGCTGACCGAGGAGGCGCATGAGGAATATGACGGCGACATGACCAAGGCGGATGCGTCGATCAAGATCGACGAGCTGCAGGAGAAGACGGGTCGCGGCGCATAGGACTAGCGCAAGCTGGTCGGGACACGCCGCGAGCCCGGCCGGCCTTGGCGTCAGCCCGGGACGGACGACGCGGTATCTACTCCCGCGTCGGCTCGCCCGAAGCGGGGCCACCCTGCCCCGCCGCCGCCAGATATCGGTCGAGCACCGCCAGCCTGACCGCGATGTCGCGATGGTAGGACGCCGCCGGCGGCGACAACGCCAGCGCGCGCGCCCAGAGCGGACGGGCGGCGGCGAACTCGCCCGCGCGTATCCGGGCCACGCCGAGGAAGAAGGGCGGCGCGGGATGGTCGGGCGCGAGCCGGGCGGCGTGCTGGAACGCGAACAGTGCTGGCGGTGACACCCGGTCACCATCGTGTCGTGCCAGCGCGTCGCCCAGCGCCACCCACAGCATGAGCGTGTCGGGATAGCGCCGGATGCCGCCGAGCAGCGCCTGCACGGCCAGCCCCTTGTCGCCCGACCGCTCCATCGCGTCGGCGGCGATTAGGTATGCGCCCTGCGCTGTGTATCGGCCGAGCATTCGGTCGCGCAGGTCGATGAAGGCGGGATCGACGGGTGAAGTGTTCGCTTCCGGTCGCGCCGGCTGCGCGGGCAGGAACGGCCGCCCCTGCAACGCATAGCCGGTCGCGCCCAGCATCAACGCCGCGCCGACCAGCGACCAGAGCGGGCGCCGGACGCCCAGCAGCACCAGCATCGCCATGGCGATGCCGCCGAGCAGCAAAAGTGTCAGATAGCCCATGCACGCGCGATAGGCCCAGCGCAGGCCGCCGTCACCCTCGCCCTTCCGCGACGCCTTGCTCTCCTGGCGGAAAGGGAACAGAGCGCCGACGCCACGCGACAGCGTGAGGACGACCTACCTGCCGATCGCCTGCTGCGCCATGCGATCCGCCACGACCGACGACGGCTCGCCCGTACGCTCGCCCTCGGCCCAGATCGCCTGCAGCCGCGTCGGAATTGCCGCAATGCGCGCCTTGACCTCCGCCTCGTCGCCCTGACCCAGATATTCCAGCCCGACATTGATGATGCCGCCGGCGTTGATGACATAGTCGGGCGCATAGACGATGCCGCGCGCGTGCAGGCGCTGGCCGTCCTCGGGCGTGGCGAGCTGGTTGTTGGCGCCACCCGCGACCGCCTTCGCCTTCAGCGCCGCGATCGACCGTTCGGTCAGGATCGCGCCCAGCGCGTTGGGGCTGACGATCTCGGCCTCGACTCCCAGGATGGCGTCCGCCGCCACCGCTCGGCAGCCCAGCTCGGCCGCCAGCCGCTCCGCGCGCGCCGCATCGACATCGGCGAGGATCAGTGCCGCGCCGTCCGCCGCCAGGAGCCGCGCGGTGCCGCCCCCGACCGAGCCGACGCCCTGGATCGCGACGCGCACGCCGCGCATGTCGTCGGTGCCCAGCGCGCGTCGCGCCACCGCCTTCACACCCTGATACACCCCGCTCGCCGTGTACGGCCCGGGATCGCCGCCCGCCGCGCCATGGGCGACCGGCAGACCGGAGACGTGGCGCGTCTCGGCCGCGATCACCTTCATCCGCGCTTCGGACATCCCGACATCCTCGGCGGTGACGTAGCGGCCGCCCAGCGACTCGACCGCGCGCCCGAACGCGGTGAGCTGCGCGTCGGTGACCGTCGCGCCCGCCCGGTCGGCCAGGATCACGCCCTTGCCCCCGCCCATGGGCAGGCGCGCCATGGCATTCTTGTAGCTCATGCCGCGCGACAGCCGGAGCGCGTCCGTAATCGCCGCGGCCGGGTCCGGATAATGCCAGAACCGCACGCCGCCCGCCGCCGGCCCCAGCGCGGTGGAGTGGATGGCGATCACCGCCCGCAGGCCGGATGCCCGGTCGGTGAAGACGTGCACGCCCTCGTGATCGTCGAAATCGGGTGAGCCCCAAGGGTTCATGGGAGTCCTGCGCAGAGGAAATGGGGCGACCGACGGGACTTGAACCCGCAACTTCCGGCATCACAAGCCGGCGCTCTAACCAATTGAACTACGGTCGCCGTGACCCGCGCGCCCTAGCGGCGGGGCTGGCGCTCCGTCAAGTTGTCAGAACCGACCATCCACCGCCAGCTGATACCCGTTCGCGCCGCCGATGAAGCCGGCCTGTTCCAGCCGCTGCACCACGGTCGGGTCCGGGTTGCGCAGCGTGAACTCCGCCCGATAGCGGCCGGTGCCCTGGATGCGCAGCGTCGCGACTTCCGTGCCCGCCTGGCTGGTCAGCGGCAGCACCAGCGCACCCGCCTCGCAGCGCGCGGTGCCGCTCAGCGTCGCGG
>CAXTWJ010000022.1:0-16514 GCA_964247925.1 uncultured Sphingomonas sp. | reverse complement strand
GCCCAGTCCCGCCATGCCCTTCTCGTTGAACAAGGTCGCGGGCAGCCGGGCGGGTCCCTGATACACCACCAGCCGGATCGAGTTGGAACCGATGTCGATGATGGCGGTGCGTGGCGGCGCGAACGGCTGCATCACGGCGGCGGGGCGCGTCAGGCTGGCGAGCAGGCTCATCGTCCCCGCCGGAGCGATAGGGTGGGCACCTCAAGCCCTTCCGCCGTGCCACGCCCGGACAGCGACGGGTTGGTCATAAAATAGCGGTGAAGATTGAACGGCCGCTCGCCGGGCACGTCGCGCGTATAAACGCCGTCGGGGCCGAGCTCCCAGCTCTGCTCGTTGTCGATCAGGTTGGCGACCATGACCTGATCGAGGATCTGCGCGTGGACGGTCGGGTTCTCGATCGGCAGCATGTATTCGACGCGCCGGTCGAAGTTGCGCGGCATCCAGTCGGCGGACGAGATGAACAGCCGCGCGTCGCCATTGGGCAGCGTCCTGCCGTTGCCGAATGCCCAGATGCGGCTGTGTTCCAGGAACCGGCCGATCACCGACTTCACCCGGATGTGCTCGGACAGGCCGGGGACGTCCGGGCGCAGGCAGCAGATGCCGCGGATGATCAGATCGACCTCCACCCCCGCCGCGCTCGCCTCGTACAGCTTCTCGATGATCGCCGGATCGACCAGGCTGTTCATCTTCGCCCAGATCGCGGCCGGCCGGCCGGCCTGGGCGTGGGCGATCTCCGCGTCGATCAGCGCCGTCAGGCGCGGGCGCAGGTCGCGCGGGCTCAGCCCGACCTTGATCATCGCGGTCGGCTCCACATAGCCGGTGATGTAGTTGAACATCTGCGCGGCATCGCGGCCGATGATCGGGTCGGCGGTAAAGAAGCTGAGGTCCGTGTAGATGCGCGCGGTGACCGGGTGGTAGTTGCCGGTGCCGAAATGACAGTAGGTGCGGAACGCCCCGTTCTCGCGCCGCACGACCATCGCGACCTTGGCGTGCGTCTTCCAGTCGATGAAGCCATAGACGACCTGCACGCCCGCGCGCTCCAGCGCGGAGGCCCAGTGCAGGTTCTGCTCCTCGTCGAAGCGCGCCTTCAGCTCGACCACCGCCGTCACCGACTTGCCGGCCTCGGCCGCCGCGATCAGCGCGTTGATGACGGCGGACTGCTTGCCCGCGCGGTAGAGCGTCTGCTTGATCGCGACGACGTCCGGGTCGTTCGCCGCCTGCTTCAGGAAGGCGAGCACGACGTCGAACGTCTCATACGGGTGATGGACGACGATGTCCTTGGCGCGGATCGCGGCGAAACAGTCGCCGCCGAACTCGCGGATGCGCTCGGGAAAGCGCGGCGCGAAAGGCGGGAACTTTAGGTCCGGGCGGTCCTCGTCCACGATCGCTTCCAGGTCGGCGAGCCCGAGCAGCTGGCCCGATTCGGTGATCGTGGTCCCCGGGCCGCCCAGCTCGTCCTTGAGCACCGCGACCAGCGCGGAGGGCGTACCCGTCTCCATCTCCAGCCGGATCACGCGGCCGCGGCGGCGGCGCTTGATCGCGTTGGCGAAATAGCGGACCAGGTCCTCCGCCTCTTCCTCGATCTCGATGTCGCTGTCGCGCAGGACGCGGAAGGTGGCGGCACCATGGACGTCGTAGCCGGGAAAGAGCACGGGCGCGAACCGCTTGATCACGCTTTCCACCGCGACGAAGCGCGCCGGCTGGCCCGGCAAGCGCACGAAGCGCGGCGTTGCGGCGGGGATCATCACCAGCTCGCGGATCGGCTCCGCGTCCGAGCGCCGGACCAGATCGAAGATGACGCTGGAGCCCCGGTTGGGGATGAACGGAAAGGGGTGCGCCGGATCGAGCGCCTGGGGCGTCAGCGTGGGAAAGATCTGATCGCGGAAATGTCCTTCCAGCCATGCCGCCGTTTCCGCGTCCACCGCATCACGGCGCAGCACGAAGACGCCCGCGTCGTCCAGCGCCTCGCGCAGGTCGCTCCAGACGCGTTGCTGCGACGCCATCAGCTCGTCGGCGGCGGCCGTCACGGCGGCGAGCTGCTGCGACACGGTCAGCCCGTCGGCGGAGCGGCGCTCGACGTCCTGCAGCTGCTGCCCCTTCAGCCCGGCGACGCGGACCATGTAGAACTCGTCGAGGTTCGACCCCGAAATGGACAGGAAGCGCAGCCGTTCCAGCAGCGGGTGGGCCGCGTTGCACGCCTCCTCCAGCACTCGCCGATTGAAGGCGAGCCAGGACAGCTCGCGATTGAAGTAACGCTCGCCCGGGACGGCCGCGAAGTCATCATGGTCGGTCTCGGCGAGGCGGGCGATGTGCGCGGGGCGGGTCATGCGTCATCCAGCAATGGTTCGGGCGCCGGCGGGTCCAAAGGCGTGGCGATCAGGCGGGCCGCCTGCAGGGTCGAACGCGCGAGCGGCACCGTCAGACGCCTGCGCGTCTCCAACACCTGCTGATCGAGCGCATCGACCGCGCGCGCGATCGCGACGTGACTACGCTCCAGCCGCGCGGCCAGCCATTCGAGGAGGTCGGGGCGCGCGTCCAGCCCCCGGCGCTGGAACAGGTCGGCGAGCAGCAGCGGCATCAGCGCGTCGTCGGGCGGGCCGATCACCGCCACGGCGCTGGCGTTCAGACGCGAGCGCAGGTCGGGCAGCGCGGGCGCCCAGACGGGCGGCGCTCGGTCGGCGACGAGCAGCAGGGGACGGCGGCTGTCTTGCGCGCGGTTCCAGGCGTGGAACAGGTGCTCCTCGGGCGCGGTGTCGGCGTCGTCGATCACCGTGCCGCCGCTCTTCCGGGCAAAGATGCGCGCGAGCAGGCTCCTGCCCGACTTGCGCGGGCCGGTCAGGATTGCGCACATCACCGGCCAGGCGCCCCAGTGATCCAGCAGATGCGCGGCGCGGGCATTCGACGGGGTGACGAGAAAGGCATCGTCGCTAGGGTGGGCGGGCCAGCCGAGCGGCAGCGCGATCTGGCTCATCCGCCGCTCTTCGTGTCCGGCGGCAGGTCTGGCGGCAACAGCTGGGGCACGCGTCGGATGCGCAAGGTCGTGCCCGCGCCGGTCACCTGATAGCCCCGCGCCTCCAGCGACGCGCGCAGGATCGCGGGATCGCCGTCATAGGTGACGCGCATCACCGACACGCCTCCGAGCGCCAGGCTGGTCGTGGCGGCGGCCCGAACCCCGCTGATCGTCCGCATCGCCGATTCCGTGTTGGCGACGGCGCTCGCGCTGGGGGAGTCGTACTGGATCGTGACGGTCTGGCCTTGGGTGATGGCGGCGACGTCGCTGTCGGTCGTCGCGTCGATCAGGTCGCCGACCGTGTCCTGCGGGACGGCGGGTTTGGGGGGCGACAACAGCGCGGGATCGCGCGACAGCTCGCCGCTGCCGAACGCGCGGGTGTAGATCGCGTCGAGTCGCGCGACGCCCGCGTCAAGCAGCTGCGGCAGGCCGTCGGCGGTGCCGACGCGCAGCGTCGCGGTGCCGAGCAGGTCGTCGTCAGGTCCGTGGCGCGCCTCGAACACCCCGATCACGGGGCCGCCCGGCCATTGGCGATACAGGCGCACGGTGGGCATCAGCACGTCGGACGCGCCATACTGGTCGAGGACCGCGCGCCACCAGCCCCGCCCGCGCCGCTCGGTCTGGCCGAACGTCAGCAGCAGCGGGTCGGGCCCGGTGCCGGCGGGACGGAGATAATCGAGCGCGCTGTTGCCCGTCCGGAACCGCGCCCAGGCGGCCTGCCAGTCGGTGCGGCGCTCGAAGACCTGGGCCACCCCGCCCGAGACCTGGACGGGGATGACCAGCATCGGCGCCGAGCGCGCGGCGGCGTCCGCGACCCCCAGCAGCGAGGCGGTGCGCGCGCGATTGAACAGCACGCCCAGCCGCGCGATGTAACGGGTCGGCCCGATCTGCTCGTTCTCGACGATGATGCCCGACACGAGCTGGTCGAGCGTGCCGTCGCCGACTCCCGCGCCATCGCCGCCCAGCCGCTTCGACAATTGCGCCCACGCCTTGCGCTGCGCGATCCGCCAGCCGCCATAGCGTGCCTCGTCGGCCGTTTTCGCGGCGACATCGACCGTGACGCCGGATACCTCGTAGGAGCCGCTGCTGGCGACCGGCGCGACCCCGCGATCGCCGCCCTCCAGCTGCGCCCAGGCGGTCGCGGCCAGCGCGGCCGTGCCGAGGAGCAGGAATGGCACGCGGACACGCATCGCTGCTGTCCATGCCGTTCGTCCCGAGCGAAGTCGAGGGACAAGGTGTCTCGACTGCGCTCGACACGAACGGAGTTTATTTGCGGGGCCACTCGCTCTAGCGGTGACGCCCATGACCGACGACCAGCGCCATACCGATGCCCCATATACCTATCAGGGGGCTGGCGTCTCGATCGCAGGCGGGAACGCGCTGGTGCGCGCGATCGCGCCGCTCGCGCGGGCCACGCGACGGCCGGGCGCGGACGCGGACCTGGGCGGGTTCGGCGGGCTGTTCGACCTGAAGGCGGCCGGGTTCGTCGATCCGCTGCTGATCGCGGCCAATGACGGCGTCGGCACCAAGCTGAAGCTGGCGATCGAGTGGGACCGGCACGAGGGCGTCGGCGTCGACCTGGTCGCGATGTGCGTCAACGACCTGATCGTCCAAGGTGCGGAGCCGCTGTTCTTTCTCGACTATTTCGCGTGCGGACGACTGGACAACGCGATCGCCGAGCGGGTGGTCGCGTCAATCGCGGACGGATGCAGGCATGCCGGCTGCGCGCTGATCGGGGGCGAGACGGCGGAAATGCCGGGAATGTACGCCGACGGCGACTATGACCTGGCGGGCTTCGCGGTCGGCGCGGTCGAGCGTGAGGCGCTGCTGACCGGGGCGGCGATCGCGCCGGGTGACGTGCTGCTCGGGTTGGCGTCGAGCGGGGTGCATTCCAATGGCTTCTCGCTCGTGCGACGGTTGGCGGCGGACAAGGGCTGGCGGCTTGACCGGCCGGCGCCGTTCGACGCGGACCGGCTGCTGATCGACTGGCTGATGACGCCGACGCGGATCTACGTCGCGTCGCTGCTGCCGCTGCTCCGGGCGGGGCGGATCAAGGGGCTGGCGCACATCACCGGCGGCGGGCTGCTGGAGAACATGCCGCGCGTGCTGCCGGCGGGGTGTCACGCGGTCGTGGAGGCGGACTCGTGGGCACAGCCGCGCCTGATGGCCTGGCTGCAGGCGCAGGGCGCGATCGAGCCGGCGGAGTTCGCGCGGACCTTCAACGCGGGGATCGGGATGGTCGTAGCCGTCGGCGAGAACGAAGCCGAGGCGGTCGCGGCGGCGCTCGCCGACGCGGGTGAGACGGTGTTCACGATCGGCCGAGTCGAGGCTGGCGCGCGCGGCTGCACGGTGACGGGCTCGCGCGAGACCTGGTCGGCGCGCGATGCCTGGCGGGCGAGCCATGTGGCGTAGCCTGGTGGCAGCCGTCCTCGCGACGGTCCTCGCGGGCAATGGTCCCGGCGGGCCGGCGGAGCAGGCTTTGCGCCACTATCTCGCGAGCCAACGCGACTACCTCGCAACCGTGAGGAAAGATGCGCAACTGGCCGGGGAGGTCGCCCCGGCAATGGCGATCATCGCCGGGATGCCGCCCGACGCGATCAATCGCATCGACGCACTTGGCTACCCTCTGCTCGTGGCGGCGGATAACGAGCGGGCCAACCGCGCCCAGTGGGCGACGGTCGGCACCGATTGGACCCGCTACTCGCTCCCGGACGGCTGCTGCCGGACACCATACGAGTCGCACGTGCGGTTGCGCGTGGCCTCGCGCCGCCAGTGCGACGAGACAGTGTTCCGGACGGAAGACGGCGCGATCGAGCGGACCGGGCGCGCGACGCAGCCCGGCATCCCACCGGGGATCGGAATCGTGCCGATCGGGGTCGACGAGTATCGCGGCACGCTCCTGACCGCCACCGGCGCGAGGCTGCCCGTCACCTGGGCACGGTCGTGGAGCGGCGAGCGCGGCGACCCACGCATGCAGGACCCGATCGGCCTGCGGCGACACCGGTTCACGCTCCGCCGCCTAGCCGGCGCGCGATATTGGACGGTCTCGGCTTGGTCGGGAGCAGGGAAGGGCGAAGGTGGACCTAGCTGGGCGGACCGCGCCGGCTGCATCGCCGCGACCTCGCTTGCGCGCGCATGAGCGACCCGGCCAACCGGCGCGTCGGCGTGCTCCTGTCCGGGCGCGGCTCCAACATGCGCGCGCTGGTCGAGCAGGCGGACGGGTATCAGGTCGTGCTGGTCGCGTCCGACCGGCCCGACGCGGCTGGCCTGAGCTGGGCGCGCGGCCACGGCCTGCCCATCTTCGCGCTGTCGCCGAAGGGGATTGGCAAGGCGGCGTTCGAGGACGCGCTCGACGCCGCGCTGCGCGACGCGGGCGTCACCGCCATCGCGCTCGCCGGCTACATGCGGCTGCTGTCGCCCGCGTTCGTCGCGCGCTGGGCGGGGCGGATCGTCAACATTCATCCGTCGCTGCTGCCCGCCTACAAGGGGCTGGACACGCACGCGCGCGCGCTGGCGGCGGGCGAACGAGAGGCGGGCTGTTCGGTCCACCTCGTCACCGATGAGCTGGACGCCGGCGCGGTGCTGGGCCAGGCGCGCGTGCCCGTGCTGCCCGGCGATACGCCCGAGACGCTCGGTGCGCGCGTGCTGGCAGCCGAACACCAGCTCTATCCCCGCATCCTGACGGAGTTCGTGAGCCGATGAGCGAGTATCTGGAGCGCGTCCGCGCGGTCGCCCTGCAGCTGCCCGAAGCGGAGGAGCGGGAAAGCCACGGACAGCCAACCTTCTTCGTCGGCGGTCGGCAGTTCGCGCAGCTGCGGGCCAATCATCACGGTGACCGATTGATCGTGGTGTGCGTGCGGACCAGCGGCGTGGACGAGCAGGCGATGCTGATCGAGGCGGCTCCCGACACCTACTCACGTCCGGCCTATCTGGGGCCGGCGGGCTGGGTCGGCGTCAACCTCGTCGGTGACACCGATTGGACGCTGGTCGAGGACCGGATCGCGCGCAGCTGGGAGCTGACCGCGCCCGCGCGGCTGCTGGAGGCGGGCGGGCGATGACAGAGACGGCGGACCAGAAGCGCACGCGGCGGCGCTGGCTGACGCTGGCCGAGCTGGTAGCCGTCGCGGGCGTGGTGATCGCGGCCCTGTCTCTGTGGCAGAACTGGTCCGATCGCCGCGCCGATAAGGCCGCCGCGGTCGCGGCGGGCGCGGCGGCGGCAAAGGACAAGGCGCGCATCGAGCTGACCGCGACCGTGGCGGACGGTGGTCGCGTGCTGAAGCTCGCGGACCTGCGGCACGACATCAGCGACGTGACGGTCACCTATCCCAAGGCGCTGGGCGTGCCCGTCCAGCACCCGTCGGGCAATCCGGTCATCAGCGCCGACGCGATCGCCGCGCCGCTGCTCAAGCTGACCGATGGCGGTGCCGACGATCGCACGGGACGGCTGCCGGCGCTGATCACCGTCACTTACGTCGATGGTGATGACAGCCGGAGCGCGAGCGGGCTGTACGACGTGGTGTGGGCGACGCACGGCCGCTTCGGCCGTGGTCGCGTGCTGAAGCTGACCGGATTGCGCCTGCGCCAGCGCGGGGGCGATGCCGCGGCGCTGGAGCTGGCCTGGACGCGGGAGAAGCCGTGACCCGTCATGCCGGCCTTGTGCCGGCATCCACCGCGCGCCTGTCCCGACCGTTTCGCGTTGCGCCGAACCGTCAGGCGAGCGCGGACGTGGACCCCGGCCCAAGGCCGGGGTGACGGCAACGGCTTAACTCAGCCGACGATCTCGGCGTCGGTGAAGAAATAGGTGATCTCGGTCGCGGCGTTCTCGTCGGAGTCGGAGCCGTGGACGCTGTTCGCCTCGATCGATTCCGCCAGCTCCTTGCGGATCGTGCCGGCCTCGGCGTTGGCGGGGTTGGTCGCGCCCATCACGTCGCGGTTGCGCTGCACGGCGTTCTCGCCTTCCAGCACCTGCACGACCACGGGGCCGGAGATCATGAACTCGACCAGGTCGTTGAAGAACGGCCGATCGCGGTGAACGCCATAGAAGCCCTCCGCCTGCTCGCGGCTCATCCGGATGCGCTTGGACGCGACGACGCGGAGGCCGGCGTCTTCCAGCATCTTGGTAACGGCGCCCGTCAGGTTGCGGCGGGTGGCGTCGGGCTTGATGATTGAAAAGGTACGGGTCGCGGCCATGACGGTCACGGTGCTCCTGTGGCTGACGATGGGTTGGGACGCGGGCGCCCTAGTCCGCGAGCCGGCGCAGCGCAAGCGGGCTGGAGCTCAGGTCGCGGGGTCCAGCCGAGACCGTGGCAACGGTTCCGGCATCATGGCTTCCGTCGCGACCTCGCGGGCGGGACGCGCGCCGAAACGGCGAGCCCATCGCTTGCCCAGCTCCCGGCCGGGCACCTCGACGAACCGGTAGATCGGCTCCTGCAGGATCAGGGTCAGCGGAAAGGCCAGCAGCATGATCGCGACGAGGTGCATCCCGAGAGGCACCCCTGCCCGCGTCGCGACGACCCCGATCAGCGTCATCACCGGCCAGTGGAGCAGGTATGTGGTGTAGGACCGCTCGGCCAGCCACAGGACGGGTCCGCTCTCCAGCATCGCCCGAACGCCGCGCACATACAGCCCGTCCAGGGCATCTGTCGTCCCCTCCCCCTTCAGGATGAAGCTGTACACCAACAGCCAGATCGCGAGCGAGGGTGAGCCGATCCAGAAGCTGGAGAAGCCGAGTCCCAGCCCGATCGCCGCGACACGGGTGTTCAGCCCGGCGAGCGACGCCGCGGCGAGCCGGCAGGCCATGCCGATCAGGAACATCTTCGACGTGCCGATCAGGATGCTGGGCCGGTCCCAATAGTGTTTCAGCCCGTGATGGTAGAGCAGGCTGAACGCGACCACCGCGAGCACGAGCAGCGCCGCCCGGCTTCGGTCGGAGAAGCACCACAGCGCTAGCGGCGCGACCAGATAGAACTGCCATTCCAGCGACACGCTCCACCCCGGCGGGACAAAGGCATATTCGGACAAGGGCAGGATGTCGTTGGGGATCAGCCCGTGCAGCATCGTCAGGTGGGCGAGAGTCTGTTCCGGGAGGTGGTGGGTCAGCGACCGGAACGCGGCCCCGTGAATCTCCTCGAACCAGGCGGGTTCCGCCCAGGCCGCGGCCGCGGCGTAGGACAGTCCACCGATCGCGCAGCAGGTCACGAAGCCGGGGAACAATCGCATGAAGCGCGGGACGACATAGGCGAGATACGGCCCGGGGCGCTCGACGAGCAGGTGGGTGATGACGAACCCGCTGATGATGATGAATACATCGACCGCATGGCCACCCAGGTCCAACGTGATCCAGGTGGGCCCGCCCCCGCCCGGCAGCGCCTGCTGGACGATGTGCGACGCAACCACGGTCCACGCCATCCACGCGCGCAGGCCGTCGATCGCGACGAAACGCGGCATCGTCTGGATTGTGCCCGTCACCCCCCGCTCCGTTCCCGCCACTTCCCCATGGCGGGCGCTAATCCAGATTAGTTTAAGATAAGACGAAAGCCGAACGCAAGCCGCGGGTCAGGCGGCCTGCTCCCAGCGCCCCTGCTCGTTCAGCTTCCAATAGCGGCGGTTCACGCCGTCGCGGTCGGCCAACACCTTCCACGCCGCGCGTGCGTCACGAACCCGGGCATCGTCGAAGAAGTGAAAGGCGCGGTCGAAGTCGAGCGCATCGTCGCGCCACTGGCCGTCCGCGAGCGCGATGTTGCGCGCGCCGTTGGCGGCGTTGACGTCGGGGGCGAGCAGGATGCGCTGTCGCTCGTCGTCGCCTGCCCCGAGGCAGGCGTGCGGCAGGAAGCTGTCGGCGGCGTAGCTCCACAGCAGCCGGTCGAGGCTGGCGCGCTGCGTGTCGTCGGCGACGACGATCAGAAGCCGGCCGCCGTCCGCCAGCACGCGCTCGGCGATCTGGGGCAGCACGCGGTCGAGCGGGCGGGTGGTGAGGTGGTAGAAATCGACCTTCAACGCCTCCCCTCCCCCTAGCCCTCCCGCGTGCGGGAGGGGAAATCAGTCCTCAAAATTGTCGCGAACGAAGCGATCCAGCAGGCGCACGCCGTAGCCGGTCGCACCCTTGTCGTGATGCGGGCCGGGTTTGTCGCTCCACACCATGCCGGCGATGTCGAGGTGCGCCCATTTGACCCCGTCATCGACGAAGCGTTGGAGGAACTGCGCGGCAGTGATCGAGCCCGCGCCCTTGCCGCCGATGTTCTTCATGTCGGCGATGGGACTGTCGATCATCTTGTCGTACACGGGCGACAGCGGAAAGCGCCACAGCTTGTCCTCGCTCGCCAGGCCGGCGGCGGACAGCTGCTCCGCCAGCGCGTCATCGTTCGAGAACAGCCCGCCATATTCATTGCCCAGGCTGACGATCATGGCGCCGGTCAGGGTGGCGAGATCGACGATCGTCTTCACCCCGTGCGTGCGCTGGACCCAGGTGATGCAATCGCACAGCACCAGCCGTCCTTCGGCGTCCGTGTTGAGCACCTCGATCGTCTGGCCGGACAGGGAGGTCAGGATGTCGCCCGGGCGGAGAGCCGCGCCGTCGGGCATATTCTCGACCAGCCCCATCACGCCGATCACGTTCGCCTTCGCCTTGCGGGCAGCGAGCGCCTTCATCGCGCCCGCGACGGCACCGGCGCCGCCCATGTCCCATTTCATGTCCTCCATCCCGGGCCCGGGCTTCAGGGATATGCCGCCGGTGTCGAAGGTCACACCCTTGCCGACCAGCGCCACGGCGGGTTCGCCCTCCGCCGCCCCGTTCCACGTCAGCGCAAGCAGCCGAGCCGCGCGCGCGGAGCCCTGGCTGACGCCGAGCAGCGCGCCCATGCCCAGCTCGCGCATCGCCGGCTCGTCGAGGATCGTCAGCTCGAGCCCGAGCCCTTCCACCGACCGCGAGACCTGCTCCACGAAGGTTTCGGGGTAGAGGATGTTGGGCGGCTCCGAGACGAGCTGGCGCGTCAACGCCATGCCATCGGTGACCGCGGCCTGATCGGCCCAGGCCGCCTCCGTGCCGTCCGGGGCGCCGGCTATCGTGATCCGCTCCAGCGTCGGCTTTTGTTTGTCGGGCAGCTTGGTGCGGTATACGTCGTGCCGCCAGGCACGCTGCGCGGCCGCGCCGGCGAAGCGGGCCACGGCGTCGGGCGTGGCGTCGATGCCCGCCACGTCCACGGTAGCGGCGGTGGCGCCGGAGGTGAGTAGTCGGGCGGTCAGGGCGCCGCCCGCCTTGGCCCAGTCCGCCCCCTCGCCGTCACCTGTACCGAGCAGCAGGAGGTGACGCACGCCGCCTTCAACCGGCAGGAACAGCTCAACGGCCGCGCCCGCCTCGCCCCCGAAGCGCTGCGCGGTCGCGGCGGCCTGCGCCAGCGGACGCGCGTCCGCGGCGAGTTTGGCGCTCTCCAGTCTGTCCTTCGCGACCGGCAGGACGAGAAGGGTCGCGTCGGCGGGGGCGGAGGCGAAGCTGATCTGCATGGGAAAGCCTTGAGATGACGGTTGTCCGTTCCTCTAGTCGGCGCGGCCTGAACGGCAAGCACGCGATTGCGGGGCCGCTCCGGACGGGTTAGGCGCTGGGCAACGTGGCGGCGCCGCGCCGAAGGGGTTGAGCTTGTCAGTGTTGCGTTCGAGCCTGTTGGCGGGGTGCGTCTTTGCCTTGTGGGCCGCCGCGCCCGCGCAGGCGCAGGACCTGGCCGCCCATGCCGACCCGACGCACCCGCCTCCGCCGGCAAGCTCGGCCGCCCCGACCGACCCCAAGCAGGTGCAATTCAGCGCCGACGGTCTCGACTATGACAGCAAGGCCGACATCGTCACCGCGACCGGCGAGGTGCGCATGACGCGCGACGGCAACCGGCTGCGCGCCGACAAGGTGGTCTGGAACCGGGGCACCGGCCGCGTGGTCGCGAGCGGCAACGTCGCCACGACCAATCCACAGGGCGACGTGGCGTATGGCGATACGATCGAGCTGACCGACACGCTGAAGGGCGGCGTGGTGGACAACATGCTGGTCGTGCTGGAACAGGGTGGCCGCTTCACCGCGGTCCGAGGCGAGCGCGAGGAAGACGGCACGCTCAACCTGGACCGCGCCGCCTACACTCCCTGCGCGGTGGTGGACAGCTCGGGCTGCCCCAAGCAACCGTCGTGGAAGATCACGGCGGTGCGCGTCACATATCGCCCCGAGCGCGAGCGGATCTATTTCGTGGGCGGCCGCTTCCACCTGCTCGGCCTGCCCGGACTGCCCCTGCCCAGGCTATCGGTGCCGACTGGCGGCGGCAGCTCGGGCGGGCTGCTCACGCCCGACGTGCAGTACAGCCGTGTCAACGGGCTGGAGCTGATCACGCCTTATTACCTGGCGCTGGCGCCCAATCGCGGGCTGACGCTGACCCCGCACCTGTTCACCGGCGTGCTGCCCATGGCGCAGGTGCAGTATGACTCGCTGAGCCAGACCGGCGCGTTCCGCCTGACCGGCTATGCAACCGTGAGCCGGCGCAGCGACGACATCAACTCGCTCGATCCGACCGACACGAGGGAGGCGTTCCGCGGTTATATCGACGGGGTCGCCCGCTACCAGCTGTCGCCAGAATGGACGGCCAGCGGCTCGCTTCGCCGCACCACCGACCGCACTTTCCTGCGCCGCTACGACATCTCGCGCGATGATCGGCTGCGCACCACGGCCAAGCTGGAGCATATCGACGACGACAGCTATTTCTCAATCGACGGGTGGGCGGTGCAGACGCTGCGCGTCGCCGACAATCAGGGAATGCAGCCGATCGCCTTGCCGGAGATCGACTATCGCCGCCGGTTCACCGATCCGCTGCTGGGCGGGCGGGTGGAGCTGGAGGGCAACACGCTCGCGCTGAGCCGCAGCGAGGGCCAGGATACGCAGCGCGCCTTCGCCAGCCTGCGCTGGGATCTGCGCCGGATCACGACGCTGGGGCAGGAGGTGACGTTTACCGCTTTCGCGCGCGGCGATGCCTACAACACGCACGACGTGGTTGCCACGGCGGTGACGAGCTATCGCGGGCTGGAAGGGTTCCATGCGCGCGCTATCGGGGCGCTCGCGGCGGACGTGCGCTGGCCGTTCGTGGGCACATTGGGCGCGGGCACGCAGCGCTTCACCCCGCGCGTGCAGGTGGTGGCCAGCCCGCACATCGCGAACCTCAGCGTTCCCAACGAGGACAGCCGCGCGGTCGATCTGGACGACTCCAACCTGTTCGCGCTCAATCGCTTCGCCGGCTATGACCGCTGGGAGGACTCCACGCGGGTCACCTATGGCGCCGAATACGGGCTGGACCTGCCGGGCGTGCGGGTCGATGCGATCGCCGGGCAGAGCTACCGATTGGACGCGCGGCCTTCCATCCTGCCCGACGGCACGGGCCTGTCCGATCGCCTGTCGGACATCACGGGCCGTACGGAGATCCGCATCCGCGACCTGGTCTCCATCGTTCACCGCTACCGACTGGACAAGGACAGTCTGGCCTTCCGCCGCAACGAGATCGACGCCACGATCGGGTCGCAGAGCACCTATGCGCAGATCGGCTACATCCGCCTGGACCGGAACATCTTCCCCGCCATCGAGGATCTGCAGGATCGGGAAGAGCTGCGGCTTGCCGGGCGCGTGCAGTTCCGGCGGTTCTGGTCGGTGTTCGCGTCCGGCATCATCGACCTGACCAATCAGGCCGAGGACCCGCTGGCGCAGACCGACGGGTTCGATCCCGTGCGCCACCGGGTCGGTGTCCAGTATGAGGATGATTGCTTGCGCATCGGTTTCACTTGGCGGCGCGACTATGCGGACACGGGCGACGCGCGCGCGGGCAATCGCTATCTCCTGTCCCTTTCCTTCAAGAACCTCGGCCGCTAAGCGCCGGTTCAGGGTGGCGGGGGCACTGTCCCAGGCCAAGAGCGCGTGCGTGCGTGCAGGAGTGGGTGAAGCAGTGATTGCAATCGTGGCACGACGGATGGGCCGAAGCACGGCTCTGGCGGTGATGATGGCAGCGGCGATCGCACCCGCCCAGGTGCCCGAACAGGCCGGAAGCAGCCAGACCGTGTCGGACGGCAGCGTGCCCGACGCGCCGCTCGACATTCCCCAGAACCTGCAGATCTTCGGCAAGCTCGACCCCAACGTCCGCAAACCCACCGCGATCGTCAACGACTCGGTGATCACCGGCACCGACGTCGATCAGCGGTTGGCGCTGATCGCGATGTACAACAATATTCCCGTGGACAAGGTGCCTGCCGAGGACCGCGACCGCTTGCGCCTGCAGATCCTGCGCCAGTTGATCGACGAGACGCTGCAGCTGCAGGAAGCAAAGAGCGAGCAGATCACCGTCACGCCGACGGAGATCGGCCAGGCCTTCGCGCGCACGGCCCAGTCCTCGTTCAAGAGCACGCCCGCGGAGCTGCCCGCCGTGCTGCGCAAGGCGGGCACTTCCGAGCGCTCGCTCAAGCGCGAGATCGAGGCCGAATTGGCGTGGCAGCGTTACCTGCGCAAGCGCGTGGAGCCGCTGGTCAATGTCGGCGACGAGGAGGTCAAGGGCATCCTGGATCGCCTCAAGGCATCTCAGGGCACGCAGGAATACAGCCTCAAGGAGATCTTCCTGCGCGCCGACAGCAACAACGAGCAGCAGGTCTTCGCCAACGCCCGCCAGTTGTTGGGCGAGCTGCAGAAGGGCCAGCGGCCGTTCGAGTTCTACGCGCGCCAGTTCAGCGACTCGCCCACCAAGTCGGTGGGCGGTGACCTGGGCTGGGTGCGCGCGTCCGTGCTGCCGGCCGAGCTGGCGCAGGCGGCCGGCGAGATGCAGGTCGGCCAGGTCGGCGGACCGATCGAGAACTCCGGTGGCTTCTCGATCCTGTATCTGACCGACAAGCGCCAGGTCCTGACCGCCGATCCCCGCAACGCGCGGCTCAGCCTGAAGCAGCTGACGCTGAAGTTCCCCGCCGCCCTGAGCCAGGCGGAGGCGAGCGCGCGCGCCGCCGCGTTCGGCACCGGGCTGAAGCAGATCGCGGGCTGCGGCACGGTCGAAAAGGTCGCGGCCTCGCTCGGCGCGGAGGTGGTCGATAACGACGCGGTCGTCGTGCGCCAGCTGCCGCCGCAGCTGCAGGACATCATCCTGAAGCTCAACATCGGCGAGGCGACGCCACCGTTCGGCAATCCGGAGGAAGGCGTGCGCTCGCTGGTGCTGTGCGGGCGCGATGATTCAGCGGGCACCAATCTGCCCAACGCGGACCAGGTGCAGCAGCAGCTCGAGCAGACGCGCGTCAACCTGCGCGCGCAGCAGAAGCTGCGCGACCTGCGCCGTGACGCGGTGGTCGAGTATCGCTGAGGGCAAGGGCATGACGCCGCTGGCGGTGTCGATGGGCGATCCGGCCGGGATCGGGCCGGAGATCGTGGCCAAGGCTTGGGCGGCGCGCGATGCGCACGCGCTGCCGTCGTTCGTGGCGATCGGCGACGTCCGTGCGATCGCGGCGGTGTGGGATGGGCCCGTCGCGCCAGTCGAGGCACTGGACCAGGTGGCGGGAGTGTTCAACCGCGCGCTGCCGGTGTGGAGCATCGCGGACGCGGGCCGGATCGTGCCGGGCGAGCCCGACCCGGATGGCGCGCGGTGCGCGATCGACTCGCTGGAGCTGGCGGTCGGCACCGTGCGCTCGGGCGCGGCGCGCGCGTTGGTGACCGGGCCGGTCGGGAAGGCGCAGCTCTATGCGATCGGGTTCAGCTATCCCGGCCAGACTGAATTCGTGGCCGAGCGATGCGGCATCGCCGGACAGAATGCGGTGATGATGCTGGCCGGGCCCTCACTGCGCGTCGTGCCGATCACCACGCACGTGCCGCTGGCGGACGTCCCGCGCCTGCTGACCGCCGAGCTGATTGTGGCCAAGGCGCGCGCGACGGTCAGAGGCCTGCAGAAGAACTTCGGCGTCGCGGCGCCACGGCTGGCGCTGGCCGGGCTCAATCCCCATGCCGGCGAGAGCGGCACGATCGGGCGCGAGGAGATCGACGCGATGGAGCCGGCCGTGGCGCAGCTCAGGGCGGAAGGCATCGACATTGCCGGGCCGCTGGCGGCGGATACGCTGTTCCATCCCCGCGCCCGAGCGCGCTACGACGCGGTATTGTGCCCCTATCACGATCAGGCGCTGATCCCGCTCAAGACGCTGCATTTCGACGAGGGCGTCAATATCACGCTGGGGCTGCCGATCGTGCGGACCTCGCCCGACCACGGCACCGCCTTTTCGATCGCGGGCAGGAACGCAGCCGAGCCAGGGGCGATGATCGCGGCGATCGCCATGGCGGGCGAGGCTGCGGCACGGCGCGCGGCGGCGCCTTGCGGGTGAGCGGCCCTGCCCTGCCGCCTCTGCGCGACGTAATCGCGCGGCACGGGCTGCAGGCCAGCAAGGCGCTGGGGCAAAATTTTCTGTTCGACGGGCAGCTGCTCGCCCGGATCGCGGCGTTGCCGGGCGCTCTGGCCGGGCAGGAGGTGCTGGGAGT
>CAXTWJ010000021.1:7408-17421 GCA_964247925.1 uncultured Sphingomonas sp. | reverse complement strand
GTACTGGGAGACGCGCGGCTACGTGACGACGGTGCTGCGCAATTATTGGATGTACGAGGCACGCGGCGGACGGCCGACCTCGGCAAGCCGATCGGCGCTGGCGCAGGGCATGTGGCCGCGCTTCCCCGGCCTGCCCGGCGCCACCGCCGTGCGCTTGGCCGCGCGGCCGAGCGCGACCGCGACCGCGAGCATCGTGCCGGGCGCGAGTGCGCGCGCCGACTGACGCATGGCGCCGCTAACTGGATGGTGAGCATTCGGCGCGACACGCCCCGCCATGAAACACAGGATCATGGGCGCGGCCGCTGCCATAGTGTTCGGTACGGCGATGGCACAGGCGGGTCCCGGCGACCTGCCGCTGGTCGCGATCGGCCTCCCCTTCGCGCCGGTATCGCCCACCCCGGTCGGCGCCGATCACGTGCTGTTCCACGACATTCAGATCGAGGACATTCAGGGCCTGCCGCCGACGATCAAGAGTTCAGGGCTGAACTTCATCGCCGCCGCCAGGCGGTCCAGCGTCAATGCGGCGCTGCGGGAGACATTCGCGCGCATGAACCTGGCCGCGATGACGCCGGCGAACGGGCGCAAGCGACTGGTGACAACGTGGCTGGGCGATCGCACGCCCTTTCACATCGGCACCAGCGACAGGACCACCGTGACGCTGCGCTACCGGCTCGAACGGATCGACAACGGACAGGTCCTGCTGGACCGGGAGATCACGACGGCGGCCGACGGCGGCGGCGCCGATGCGAGCCTGCGCGACAACGGCATCGTGCGTGCCGCGATCGCCACCAATTTCGCCTCTGCCGCCTATTGCATCGATCAAGCCGCCTACGGCGCCGCGCCCGCCGATTGCGCGCTGACGCCTCGCTTCCATGTCACGGTGGAGCGGATGCCACGCTGAAGGGGGGCGGTTGCGGCGGGGCCGGACCTGCGCGATGACCGATCCATGCCGATCGACCTCGCCCTGCCCTTCCTGCCCGTCCGCATCGCGGTGCTGACCGTGTCCGACACGCGCGGGTTCGCCGACGACCGTTCGGGTGACACGCTGGTCGCGCGGCTGGGCGCGGCCGGGCACGTGCTGGCCGATCGCGGGATCGAGCGGGACGACGCCGACCGGCTCGTGGCTCGGCTGAACGACTGGATCGACGATGCGGAGGTGGATTGCGTGATCTCCACCGGCGGCACGGGCGTGACCGGGCGCGATGTGACGCCCGAGGCGTTCGCGCGGGTGTGGGAGAAGGAAATCCCGGGCTTCGGCGAGCTGTTCCGCTGGCTCAGCTACCGGACGATCGGCACGTCCACGATCCAGTCGCGCGCGTGCGCGGGGGTGGCGCGCGGCACCTATTTCTTCGCGCTGCCGGGCTCGACGGGCGCGGTGAGGGACGGGTGGGACGGCATCCTCAAGGACCAGCTCGACAGCCGGCATCGGCCCTGCAACTTCGTCGAGCTGATGCCGCGCCTCACCGAGCGCTGAGGCCGGGCAACGCCCGGGCGCTCGCGCGGCGCGATTCATCGCCGGGGCAAGCACTTGGACGCCGTCGTTCATCGGGCGTGCAGCTTCGGACTCCTCTACCGGACAGCACGGGAGGGCGTTCATGGCGGCGCGTTACGCAGACATCACCGACACCGGGCGCCGCTGGCGCGCGCGCACCGCGCCACCCGCGCCCGTCGTCGATCTGGAATGCGCGGGCGGCGGCCCTGCCCTGCCCGTGTCGCTGCTTGACCTGTCCACCTATGGCGCGCGGCTGGGTGGGGACGGCGCGGAAGCGGTCGGCGATCATGTCCGTCTCAGCTTCGCCGGTCGCCCGCCGGTGGCGGCCACGGTGGTGTGGCGCCAGCAGGGCAGCGTCGGATGCCGCTTCGACAAGCCGATCGCCACCGCGCTGATGCGCGCGCTGATCTGCGGCGAAGGCTAGGGTCTGGACTTCAGGGTCGCTAGCCCTGGTCGGGCTGCATCGCCGCCAGTTCGTGCCCGTCCAGGTCGCGGAAGTGGAAACGGCGGCCACCCGGGAAGGCGAAGATGGGCCGGGTGATCGCGCCACCGGCCGACTTCACCGCCGCGAGCGCCTGATCCAGGTCATCGACGCTGACCACCGGCAGCAGCGCCGCCGTCTGCTCGAACAGGTCCGCCTGCAGCCCGACATCACCCGTCCCCGTCATCGTTGACGCATAGGTTGGGCCGAAGTCGGTGAACGCCGAGCCGAAAGCGGTCGCGTAGAACACCTTGGCCCGCTCCACATCCGCGACCGGCAGTTCGAGGTAGCTCAGTCGCGCCATGTCGTCCTCCGTATCGCGTTCTTGCTATGTTCTGCATAGGCGCGTAGCCTGTGTCAATGGGCAGACGAGCCGTCCGTGGTGCGACCCTGAACGCGGAGAGTCGCCGCTTCAACCTGCCGGCGACAGAGGCCGACGGCGATTGGCTGGACGCGCGCGCGACGCTGGACGGCATCCCGCCGCCGCTGCGCACGACGGTGACGGTGGAGCATCCGAAGACGATCATCAGCCGCAACCAGTCGCCCGACGTGCCGTTCGACCGCTCGATCAACCCGTATCGCGGCTGCGAGCATGGCTGCATCTATTGCTTCGCGCGGCCGACCCATGCCTATCACGACCTGTCGCCGGGGCTGGATTTCGAGAGCCGGCTGTTCGTCAAGCCGGACGCGGCGGTGCTGCTGCGTGCCGAGCTGGGCAAGCCCGGTTACGAATGCCGGCCGATGGCGCTGGGCACCAACACCGACCCGTATCAGCCGATCGAGGCGGAGTGGCGCGTCACGCGCTCCGTGCTGGAGGTGCTGGCCGAGTGCGATCACCCGGTCACGATCACCACCAAGTCCGACCGGGTCGTGCGCGACCTGGACCTGCTCGCGCCGATGGCGGCGAAGGGCTTGGCGGCGGTGTGCGTGTCGGTAACGTCGCTCGACCCGCGGATCGCCATGGCGGTGGAGCCGCGCGCGCCCTCGCCCGAACGGCGGCTGACGGCGGTGCGCCGGCTCGCGGACGCGGGCGTGCCGGTCTACGTCTCGATCGCGCCCGTGATCCCGGCGATCACCGATCACGAGCTGGAGCATCTGATCGAACGCGCGGCGGAGGCCGGGGCCCGGTTCGCGTTCTTCATCCCCGTGCGCCTGCCCTGGGAAGTGGCGCCGCTGTTCCGCGCCTGGCTGGACGAGCATTTCCCCGAACGCGCCGGCAAGGTGATGGCGATCATCCGGTCATTGCGGAACGGGCGCGACAATGATCCGAACCCTTTCGCCCGGCTGCGCGGCAGCGGGCCATGGGCGGAGCTGCTGCGCACCCGCTTCCACATCGCCTGCCGCAGGCACGGGCTGAATGGCGAGCGGATCAGCTTGCGGTCGGACCTGTTCCGCGCGCCGCGAGGACCGCAGGGGGAGCTGTTCTGAACGCCGCTCGTTGTGGACCGCGAAGGAGATGGTTGATGGGCGATGATCGCAGCGAGGCCGACAGGCTGGATGCCGAAGGCGCGGAACCGGCGGCGGAGTCGGGCGCGGGCTATGGCAGCCATGCCGAGGAGCCGGACGAGGTGAAGGAACGGTCGGAGAACCCGGAGTAACCGTCAGGCCTGCTCCAGCCGGAAGTTCTTGTAGCGCTCCCTGAGCGCGGTCTTGAGGAGCTTGCCCGTCGCCGTGTGCGGCAGGTCGTCCACAAACAGGACCGCGTCGGGCAACCACCATTTCGCGACCTGCCCCGCCAGATGCGCCGCGATCTGCGCCGCAGTCACGTCGCTGCCCGGCTTGCGGATGACCAGCAGCAGCGGGCGCTCGTCCCAGCGCGGGTGCGGCACGCCGATCGCCGCCGCCTCCGCCACGCCGGCGCAGCCGACCGCGGCATTCTCCAGCTCGACGGAGCTGATCCACTCGCCGCCCGACTTGATCACGTCCTTGGCACGATCGGTGATCTGCATGGTCCCGTCCGGGTGCATGACCGCGACGTCGCCGGTGTCGAACCAGCCGTCCGCGTCGGTCGCATCCGCCTCCGCCCCGAAATAGCGCCGCACCACCCAGGGCCCGCGCACCTGCAGCCTGCCCGAGCTGACGCCGTCACGCCGCTGCTCGGCGCCGTCATCGTCGATGACGCGCAGCTCGATGCCGAACGGCGCCCCGCCCTGCTTGCTGACCTGATCGAGCCGCTCTTCCAGGCTCATGACATCCCACCCGGGCGGCGGCGTGCCGGCGGTGCCGATGGGGGAGGTTTCGGTCATGCCCCACAGATGCTGCACCCCGATGTCCATCGCCATGAATCGGGCGATTATCGCACGGGGCGCGGCCGATCCGCCGATCGTGACCTGCTCGAGCGTGCGCGGGCGATCCCCGGTCGCGTCGATGTGGCCGAACATCGCCAGCCAGACCGTCGGCACGCCGGCGGAGTGGGTCACGCCCTCGCGGTTCATCAGGTCGCACAGGATCGCGGCCTCGTTGGTGGCGGCGAAGACGAACTTGGCGCCCGCCGCCGCCCCGGCGAACGGCATGCCCCAGGCGGCGGCGTGGAACATCGGCACCACCGGCAGCACGACCGAGCGGGGCGAGAAGTTCAGGATCGCAGGCTGGAGGCCGGCGAGCGCGTGCAGCACGGTGGAGCGGTGTTCGTATAGCACGCCCTTGGGGTGGCCGGTGGTGCCGCTGGTGTAGCAGAGCATGCAGGGCGCGCGCTCCGGGCCTTCGACCCAGGCATATTCGCCATCCTCGGCGTCGATCAGGTCACGAAAGCTACCATCGTCGAAGCAGACGTAATGCTCGATCGTGGTCCAGCGGTCGCGCAGTCGATCCACGATCGCCTGGAACTGCCGGTCGTACAGCAGCACGCGGTCGGCGGCATGGTTGGCGATATAGACGAGCTGATCGTCGAACAGACGCGGGTTGATCGTGTGGATCACGCCGCCCATCCCGATCGCGCCATACCAGGCCGACAGGTGGTGGGCATGGTTCATGGCCAGCGTGGCGATGCGGTCCCCGGGTCGACAGCCCATGCGATCAAGGACTTGCGCGAGCTTCCTCGCGTCGCGCCCGACCCCGGCCCAGTTCGTGCGTGTCTCCGTGCCGTCGGCCCAGCGCGTGACGATCTCGCGCCCGCCATGCTCGCGCGCGGCATGATCGATCAGGCGCGGGACGCGCAGCTCCCAGTCCTGCATTCCGCCCAGCATGGCTTCTCCTAGCCGACGAGCTGGAGGCGGGTCTCCGCGGGCCTGAACGCGACGGCGGCGACACCGTTCATCGACTCGAGCCGCGCGGCAAGCTCGGCGTCGAGCAGGAAGTCGCGGCCGAGCAGCAGCCGCGCCTCCCCCTCCGGCAGCGCGATTCGCGCCCTGATCTCGCCACGCGCGCCGCGATGATCGGCGAGCAGCCGGGCGAGCGCGGCGAAGGCGGCAGGATCGGTGACGGTGAGCTCGACCGTGAAGCGGGCCGAAGCGGCCAGCCCGTCGAAGGGCTGGATGCGCTTCACCGTGACGCGCGGCGCCTCCTCGCCCGGGCGGCGATCCAGCTCGACGGTGGCGAGCCCGCAGCCGCCGTTCGCGGCCGCCTCCTCCAGGTCCTTCGCGACCGCGTCGTCGAAGCAAGTCGCCATGAACTGCCCCGAGGCATCCGACAGCGTTGCCATGAGATACCGTTTGCCGCGCGCCGAGGTGCGCCAGCGCGCCTCCTCGACCAGCACCGCCATGGTCGCGCCCGCGCGGCTGCCGTCGTCGGGGATGTCGAGCTCGCCCAGCGCCGCATAGGCGCGGGCACCGTGCATCCGCGCGAGGTGCGCGTGGCGATCGACGGGGTGGGCGGAGAAATAGAAGCCGAACGCCTCCTTCTCCTGTTCCATCCGCTGCGACAGGCTCCACCGCGCGGAGCGGGGCAGCGTGATCGTGTCGCCGGCCTGCGCGTCGCCGCCGAACAGCCCGCCCTGTCCGCTGGTCCGGTTCTCGTGCGTGCGCGCGGCGACCGCGAGCACGGTCTCGGCGACCGCGAACATGCCCGCGCGATTCGCGTCGATGCCATCGAAGGCGCCGGCCGCCGCCAGCGTCTCCAGCTGCCGCTTGTTGAGGAGGCGCGGATCGACGCGGGCGGCGAGGTCGTCGAGGCTGGCGAACGGACCGTTCTCCGCGCGCTCGGCGGTGAGCCGTTCCATCGCCGCCTCGCCCACCGACTTGAGCGCGCCCAGCGCGTAGCGGACCGCCGCACCCTCGCCGTGCGCCTCGACCGAGAACTCCGCCTCGCTCCGGTTCACATCGGGCGGCAGGATCGTGACGCCGGCGCGACGCGCGTCCTCGACGAACACGCCCAGCTTGTCGGTCAACGCCATGTCGTAGCACATCGACGCGGCGACGAACTCCGCCGGGTGATGCGCCTTCAGCCACGCGGTCTGGTAGGCGAGCAGCGCATAGGCGGCGGCGTGCGACTTGTTGAAGCCATAGCCGGCGAACTTGTCGATCAGGTCGAACAGCGCGTTCGCCTCCGCCGGCCTGATGCCGTTCACCGCGCCGCAGCCCTCGACGAAGCCCGCGCGCTGCGCGTCCATCTCCGCCTTGATCTTCTTGCCCATCGCGCGCCGCAGCAGGTCGGCCTGGCCCAGGCTGTAGCCGGCCAGCACCTGCGCGGCCTGCATCACCTGTTCCTGATAGACGAAGATGCCGTAGGTCTCGGCCAGGATCGGCTGAAGCAGCCGGTGCGGATAGGTGATTGGTTCCTGCCCCTGCTTGCGGCGGCCGAAGGACGGGATGTTGTCCATCGGGCCGGGCCGGTACAGCGACACGAGCGCGATGATATCGCCGAAGTTGCTCGGGCGCACGGCGCTCAGCGTGCGGCGCATCCCTTCCGATTCGAGCTGGAACACGCCCACCGTGTCGCCACGCTGAAGCAGCTGATAGACCGCCGGATCGTCCCAGGTCAGCGCGTCGAGGTCGATCGCGATGCCACGCTTCTCAAGCAGTTGCGTCGCCTTCTTCAGCACCGACAGCGTTTTGAGGCCGAGGAAATCGAACTTCACCAGCCCCGCGCCCTCGACATATTTCATGTCGAACTGCGTGACGGGCATATCCGAACGCGGGTCGCGGTAGAGCGGGACGAGCTGGGCCAGCGGCCGATCGCCGATCACGACGCCGGCGGCGTGGGTCGAGGAATGGCGCGGCAGCCCTTCCAACTGCTTGGCGAGGTCGAGCAGGCGGCGGACGTCGTTGTCGTTGGCGTATTCGCGCCGGAGCTCGGGCACGCCCTCCAGCGCGCGGGTCAGCGTCCAGGGGTCGGTGGGGTGATTGGGAACCAGCTTCGCCAGCCGATCGACCTGGCCATAGCTCATCTGCAGCACGCGGCCGGTATCCTTGAGCACCGCGCGCGCCTTCAGCTTGCCGAAGGTGATGATCTGCGCGACCTGGTCGCGGCCATATTTCTCCTGAACATAGCGGATCACCTCGCCACGCCGGGTTTCGCAGAAGTCGATGTCGAAGTCGGGCATCGACACGCGCTCGGGGTTGAGGAACCGCTCGAACAGCAAACCGAGCTGCAGCGGGTCGAGGTCAGTGATCCGCAGCGCCCAGGCGACCACCGAGCCCGCGCCCGAGCCGCGGCCGGGGCCGACGGGGATGTCATGATCCTTCGCCCAGCCGATGAAGTCGGCGACGATCAGGAAGTAGCCGGGAAAGCCCATCTGGATAATGACATCGAGCTCGAACTCCAGGCGCGCGCGATAGGGCTCGCGCCAGTCCCCCTCGCCCGCATGACCGAGCGCCTCGATCCGCGCCAACCGCGCGTCCAGCCCGGCGCGCGCTTGGTCGCGCAGCATCGTCGCCTCGCCCGCCAGGTCGCCCGCCAGCGTGGGCAGGATCGGCTTGCGGCTGGGCGCGGCGACGGCGCACCGTTGCGCCACCACCAGCGTGTTCGCGATCGCCTCCGGCAGGTCGGCGAAGAGCTGGCGCATCGCAGCGGCCGGCTTAATCCAAGCGTCGGGCGACGAGCGCGGGCGATCCTCGCTCTCGACATAGGAGGAGGACGCGATGCACAGCATGGCATCGTGCGCGTCACCGAACTTCGCTTCGGCAAAGCAGCTGGGGTTGGTCGCGACCAGCGGCAGGTCGCGGGCATAAGCGAGGTCGATCAGCGCGTCTTCCGCCGCCAGCTCGACCGGATCGCTGCGCCGGCACAGCTCGACATACAGCCGGTCGGCGAACAGCGCCTGCAGCCGGTCGGCAAAGGCCTGCGCGCGGTCCGGCTGGCCCTCGGCGAACAGCCGGGCGAGCGCGCCCTCCCCACCCCCGGTCAGCGCGATCAGGCCGTCGGTGCGTCCTTCCAGCGCCGACAGGGCGACATGGGGCGGCTGCTCCAAGGGACGGCCCAGATGCGCCTTGCTGACCAGCCGGCAGAGCGCGTCATAGCCGCCCTCGTCCTGCGCATAGAGCGCGAGCCAGTCGAGCACCGGCGTGCTGCCCTCGGGCATATCGGGCCGCGCGACCGCGAGCATCGTGCCGATGACGGGCTGCACGCCCTTTTTCCGCGCCGCGTCGGAAAAGGCCATCGCCGCGTAGAGGCCGTTGCGGTCGGTCAGCGCGGCGGCCGGGAACTGAAGCTTGGCGGCCTGTTCGGCGATCGCCTTGGGCTCGATCGCGCCGTCCAGCATCGTGTAGCAGGAGAAGATGCGTAAGGGGACGTAACCGGCGTGCATCGCCCCGTTATGGGGGCCGTCGTCGATTCGCGAAAGCGCCTACAACAGTGCCTCGATGTCGGCGGCGATGTCCTCCGGCTTTGTTGTCGGCGCGTAGCGGCGGACGGCCCGGCCCTGCCGATCGACGAGGAACTTGGTGAAGTTCCACTTGACCGCGCGGCTGCCCAGCACGCCGGGCGCGTCGGCCTTCAGCCGTTCGAACAGCGGATCCGCCTTGGGGCCGTTCACGTCGATTTTGGCGAAGACGGGGAAGGTGACGTCATAGTTGATGGAGCAGAAGCGCGCGATCTCGGTCGCGTCGCCCGGTTCCTGCGCGCCGAACTGGTTGCACGGGAAGGCCAGCACGGAAAAACCGCGATCGGCATAGGTCTGCTGGAGCTCCTCCAACCCCTCATATTGCGGCGTGAACCCGCATTTCGACGCGGTGTTGACGATCAGCAGCACCTTACCGCGCCAGGTGTCCAGGCTGGCCGGGCCGCCGTCCGCCGCGCGGACCTCCCCGTCGGTGATCGCGGTCATCTGCCCTCCCTGTTGGCCGCCAGCCGGTGGTCGAGGTTGAGGCGCACGCCCGGCCATTCATGCGCCAAGATCGAATAGACCACAGTGTCGCGGATGTGACCATCCGCCGCGATCATGTGCCCGCGCAGGACGCCATCCTGTCGTGCCCCGAGCCGCTCGATGGCGGCGCGCGAGGGGCGGTTGTGCCAGCTGGTCCTGAGCTGCACGCACTGGCAGTCCATCACCTCGAACGCATGGCCAAGCAGCAGCCGCTTGGCCTCCGTATTCAGCCCGGTTCGCTGCACGCGCCGCGCATGGACGGTGTCGCCGATCTCCAGCCGTCGGTGCGGCGCCACCAGGCGCATGAAGCGCGTCACGCCCGCGACTTGGCCAGCCGCGTCCAGCACGGTGAAGGGCAGCGCGCGGCCGGCGGCGTGCTCCGCCTCGAGCCGGTCATACCAGTCGTCGATGTTGGCGTCGGTTGGCACCAGCGTGGCGAAAACGTGCTCCAGGCCGGCCGCGAACGCGGCGACGAGCGCGTCGCGGTCGCCGCGCGCGAGCGGCCGCAGCGTGACGTGCTCGCCGCCGAGCGTCGGAATATCGCGCCAGGCGCTCAGAGCAGCGTGCCCTCGTGCAGCCGGACGACGCGGTCCATCTTCGCCGCCAGCCGCTCGTTGTGCGTGGCGACCAGCGCGGCGGAGCCCTCGCCGCGCACGAGGCGGAGGAACTCGGCCAGGACCACGTCGGCGGTGCCCTCGTCCAGGTTGCCGGTCGGCTCGTCGGCGTGCACCAGCGCGGGGCGGTTGGCGAGCGCACGGGCGACGGCGAGGGGGGGGGGGGGGGCCCCCCCCCCGGGGGGC
>CAXTWJ010000021.1:0-7398 GCA_964247925.1 uncultured Sphingomonas sp. | reverse complement strand
GTTGCGCCGGGCGGGGCGTCAGCCGGTGGCCGAGCCCCAGCGCGGTGAGCAGCGCGGTCGCGCGCGCCTCCGCCGCGGCCGACGTCGCGCCGCCGATCAGCTGCGGCAGGACGACGTTCTCGGCGGCGTTGAAGTCGGGCAGCAGATGGTGAAACTGGTACACGAAACCCAGCCGATCCCGGCGCATGGCCGTGCGCCCGGCGGCACCGAGCCGCGCGGCCTCCTCGCCCACGATGCGGATCGAGCCCGCGAACCCGCCCTCCAGCAGCCCGACCGCCTGGAGCAGCGTCGATTTGCCCGAGCCCGACGGTCCCACCAGCGCCACGATCTCCCCCGCCGCGACCGCCAGATCGACGCCGCGCAGCACGTCGATGGTCTGGTCGCCCTGCCTGAACGAGCGCGCGAGGCCGCGCGTCCGCAGCACCGCGTCACTCATATCTGAGCACCTGCACCGGATCGGTGCTGGCGGCCTTCCACGCCGGATAGAGCGTCGCCAGGAAGGAGAAGAGCAGCGACATGACGACGATCAGCACGATCTCGACCGGGTCCGGCTTGGACGGCAGCTCGGTCAGGTAGCGGATGGACGGATCCCACAGGTTCTGCCCCGTGACGAACTGGACGAAGTTGACCACCCCCTGACGATAGAACAGGAACACGAAGCCCAGCAGCAGCCCCGCGATCGTGCCCAAGACGCCGATCGACGTGCCCACCGTCATGAAGATGCGCAGCACCGCGCCCCTGCCCGCCCCCATCGTGCGCAGGATGGCGATGTCGCGGGTCTTGGCGCGTGCCAGCATGATCAGCGACGAGGCGATGTTGAACGCGGCGACCAGGATGATGATGCACAGGACGGTGAACATGGCGACGCGCTCCACCGCCAGCGCGTCGAACAGCTGCGCGTTGTTGGAGCGCCAGTCGGCGATCACCGCCTCGCCGCCGATCCGGCCGCGCAGCGGCGCCAGGATATCGCCGACGCGGTCCGCGTCGGTCGTCTGCACCTCGATCATCTGCGCCTCGTCGCCCATCAGCAGCAGCGTCTGCGCGTCCTCGATCGGCATCACCACGAACGCCTTGTCGTAATCATACACGCCGATCTCGAAGATCGCGGCGACCCGATAGCTGACGATGCGGGGGACGGTGCCGAACGGCGTGGTCTGGCCCTGTGGCGAGAACAGGCTGATCTCCGAGCCGATGTCCGCACCCAGCTCCTCCGCCAGGCGCGACCCGATCGCGATGCGGCCGGAGCCGGGCGTGATCGACGCCATCGAGCCGCCCAGCACCTTGCCCCGGAGCGTCTGGTTGCCGCGGATGTCCTCCACGCGCATGCCGCGCAGCAGCACCGCCTCCGCCCGGCCATTATAGGTCGCGGCGAGCGGCTGCTCGATCAGCGGCACCGCGCTGGTGACGCCCGGCGTCCGGCGCGCGGCGTCGGCGATCGCGCGCCAGTCGGGCAGGCGGCCACCGACGCCCTGGATCAC
Source organism: uncultured Sphingomonas sp. (assembly GCA_964247925.1). GTDB lineage: Bacteria > Pseudomonadota > Alphaproteobacteria > Sphingomonadales > Sphingomonadaceae > Sphingomonas. Next base: position 5,920 of record CAXTWJ010000021.1, on the reverse strand, counting down.
CGCGTGCCCGTTCAGCCCGACGATCTTGTCGAACAGCTCCGCGCGGAAGCCGTTCATCACGCTCATCACGATCACCAGCGCCGCGACGCCGAGCATCACCGCGCCCAGGCTGAACCCGGCGACCAGCACGATGAAGCGCTCGCCCTTGCCCGGCAGGAGGTAGCGCCGGGCGACCAGGCGTTCGTAGCGCGACAGCAGCATCACGCGCGTCCTAGGAGCGCGGCGGAGCGGACGCAACGGCTCCGCCCATGTTGCCGCCACGACACAGCGGCGCGGCAATCGTGACCCGGGTGCCACGCCGGCCCGTGACAAACCGTCAGCGCCGACTTACGCCGGTCTTCGTCGAGACACAGGCAATGGCCGTGGTTCGGGGAACAACGTCGCCAGCCCCGCCGAAAGGGCGTGCGGGCGGCGACACCATCGGGGGCTGACGAGCGATCGTCACGCAGGGTGCCCGGGTCGAAAGGCCCGGGCATTCCGCTGTTCGGCCCGGCTCAGAACGCGCGCGACACCGTCAGGCCATAGGTCCGGGGATCGCCCGGCTGCCCCACCACCAGCCCCGTGCTGCCAGATTGGGTCGCCAGCACCTCGTAATAATGCCGGTCGAACGCGTTGCGCAGCCAGCCGAACACGTTCCAGCTGTCGGTCGCCTTGAAGCCAAGCCGGAAGTTGTGAAGCGAGTACCCGCGCACGTCCGTGTAGAGCGAGCGCGACGGGTTGGACGAGAACTTCGACCGGTAGCTGCCGTCGTAGCCGAGGTAGAACTGCCCATCGAGGCCCGCGACGCGCGCGGGCAGGTCGTACTCCGCCCCGAACGACGCCGCCCATTTCGACACGCCGGGCAAGACCTGTCCGGAGATGTCGCAGAACGCTGGGCTGATCCCCGGCGTGCCGGCGGGCGCAGTCGGCCCGGTCGGATTGCCGTTCGCGTCGACCGCCTGCGCGGTGCCGCCGGACAGCTCGGGCGGGCACGGGGCGTTGCGGAAGCGGACGTATTTCGCGTCGGTGTAGGCGCCATTGGCATAAACGTTCAGCCGCACGGTTGGCCGGAACGCGGAGTCGAGCTCGATGCCGCGTGTGCGGACCTTGTCGGCGTTGGCGAGATAACCGCGGATGACACTCGTCTGGAAATTGTTGACCGTCGCCTGATAGTTGCTGATCTCCGTCCAGAACGCGGCGAGGTTGACCGTCGCGCGGCGGTCGGCGAACTGCGTCTTCAGCCCCAGCTCATAGTGATTGACCTTCTCCGGCCGGACGGTCTGGGTCGAGAGGATGGGCAGGTTGGTGATGGCATCGAGCGGCAACCCCGACAGGTTGACGCCCCCCGATTTGTAGGAGCGCGCGTAGGTCGCATAGGCGTGGACGTCCGACGTCACGGCGTAGGCCGCCGTGATGTCACCCGACACGTTCCAGTCATGGAAGCGCGGATCATAGCTCTGCGGTGCCAGCACGCCGCACCGGTCGCGCGTGACGGAGCTCGCGGCCTGCGCCGCCGTCGAGCAGTTCAGGACCGCGCCGGCCGCCGTCGTCACCACCGCGACATAGTTGCCGTTCTTGCGGTCATAGTTGATCCGCACCCCCGGCGCGATCTGCAGCCTGTCCGTGACGTGCCAGGTCAGCTTGCCGAACGCCGCGGCCGAGGTGTTGGTCAGGCGAACGGTGTTCGCCGACGTCAGCCCGTTCAGCACGGCGGGATTGCAGGCATTCGTGGTGAGGGTCGCGCACGCGCCCGGGCCGGCACCCGCCGGCGCGGTGCCCGGGTTGAGCAGGTAGCGGCTGGCCGCCGCTCCCTGCACCTGCAAACCCTGCACATCGACGCTCTGGTGAAAATAGAACAGACCGGCGACGTAATCGAGCTTGCGCGTCCCGTTCGAGGCGATGCGGACCTCCTGTGATACCTGGTCCTGCTGCGAGCGGTTGGCGGACACGGTCGTGACCGGCAGACCGATATAGTCGCGATCGCTGTTGGGCACCCAGCGCCAGAAGCGATAGGCGGTGACCGACGTCAGCGTTGCGCCGCCGAGATCGAGATCGGCGACCAGCGACGTGCCCCCCAGCTTCTGTCGCGCGAGCGGCTGCACATCGAGGTCCGTCACGCGATCGAACGCGTCGGTGGACGGGACGGCGTAACCCTGCGCCGCGGCCAAAGCGGCATATTGGCGGTTCAGTGGCCGCTGCGTCGCGCCGACCCGGGCATAATATTGAACGCAGCAGTCCGGGTTCTGGTGGTTATAATCGCCGTACAGCGTCAGATCGAGCGTCGGGGTGGCGTGCCACAGGATTTGCGCGCGCACGCTCTGATTGTCCTGGCTGTTCTGATGCTCGTCCAGGCGGGTGTTGTAGATTGTCCCGCGCCGGGTGGTGATGGATGTCGAGAGCCTGATCGCGACCTTGTCGGCGACCAGCGGCGCGGACACGGACGCCTTGCCCTGAAAGAAGTCGTAATTGCCGCCAGTCAGTTCGACGCGCGCCTCCGGCGTGAAGCTCGGCTTGCGGGTATAGACGTTGATCGCGCCGGCGGTGGTGTTCTTGCCGTACAGCGTGCCCTGCGGCCCGCGCAGGATCTCGATCCGGTCCGTGTCGGTGAAGTCGAACGTCGCCGACGCGATGCGGCTGTAATAGACCTGATCGACATAGATGCCGACGCCCTGCTCGATGCCGTCGTTGGTCAGCCCGAACGGCGCGCCCAGCCCGCGGATGTTGGCGGCCGAGTTGCGCGGGTTGGTGGAATAGAATTGCAGGGTCGGCTGCAGCTGCTGGAGGCGGTTGACGTTGTAGGCGCCCGTCTCCGCCAGCGCGGTGCCGCCGATCACCGAGATCGCGATGGGCACGCTCTGCACCGTCTCCGCCCGGCGTCTGGCGGTGACCACCACGTCGCCGGTGCCTTGCTGCGCGGTGCCGAGACGGCCGTCATCGGGCTGGCTGGGTGGCCCGTTCGTCTGATCGGGTGGCGTCGTCGCGCCCGCGGCCTGGCCGGCGAGGAGCAGCGCGAGGGTAAGCGACATGAGGCCTCCGGAAACGGGTGTCGCGGCGAACCTCCATCAGCGAAGTAGGATTTGCGGCACGCGCTTTTGTTGGCACGGTTAAAGCGGCACTTTACCCGGCTGTTTTCCCGGCCGTTTCGGCCCCTTGAAAGGGCGTGAGTTCATCCCAGATCATGGCCGCGCGGTGCCGATACGGGCCGCGCCGGGTGCCGCGCAGCAGCGGGCAGCCGTTCAACGTCAATTCGCTCAAAAGAGGATTTGATCATATGCGACTCGACCTGACCCCCTATCGCCGTTCGACCATTGGCTTCGACCGGCTGTTCGACCTGCTGGAGACCAACGCGCGTGGCGCGTCGGCCGACAACTATCCCCCCTTCAACCTCGAGCGCGTCGCCGAGGACCGTTACCGCATCACGCTCGCGGTGGCCGGCTTCACCCGCGACGAGATCGAGATCACCGCGCAGCAGAACCTGCTGCTGGTCGCCGGCCGCAAGGATGACAAGGCGCCGACGGGCAACCTGCTCCACGTCGGGATCGCCAACCGCTCGTTCGAGCGCCGCTTCGAGCTGGCCGACTTCGTGCTGGTGCAGGACGCGCGGCTCCACGACGGGCTGCTCGTCATCGACCTGGTGCGCGAGGTGCCGGAGGCGATGAAGCCCAAGACCGTCGCGATCAAGACCGGCGCGCCGCTGGCCGCCGTCGAGCAGGGCGGCGAGGACGCCGAGGCGGCGTAGGCCCGGGACTGTCCCTGCCTGCTGATGTCCGAGGGCGCTCCGGCCGATGGTCGGGGCGCCCTTCTATTTGGCTGGGTAGGCGGTGACTAGCCGGTGATCGTCCCCGACCGGCGTCTGCTCCCAGACGGAGACGATGCACGGATTGCGACCGTCGGGAGATGTGATCGAGCAGCGGATCACGCGCTTGGTACCGAACGGTGAGGGCGTCTCACGCACGGTCGGACGCGAGCGGGCGTGTTCGTCCAACGCATCCATGAACGCTTGCGGGTTGGCGAGATTGAACCCGAGCGACGTAAAGAACCTGGCCTTGCTCCCGCCCCGTTCATGATCGACATTCAGGAGATAGTCGGCCACCTTAGCCCGCTCGATGAAATGCCGCCCGCCGATCGCCATCAGGCTGGTTCCAAATCCATTGGCCAGAGAGTGATCACTGCCGGTTCCGGCTCGTCGAACTCGACCTCATACGCCTCGCCATCACCGTGGCGGAGGACGATCGTACCCAACGTGCCGATCGGAAAGGTCACGCCCTCGTCATATACGGCGCTGCGCAGCCGCACGACCTCATAATCCTCGTACGGCACGTCGGCGTTTCTGCGTAGACTGCGGCTTGCCATTGAACGCGTCCCTTCCGTGACATTTTGCGCATGGCCCGGGAGCTGCGTCAACGCTCGCCTTACACCAACCGGCTCTGCTTGACCGCCGCCGCGATGAAGCTGGCGAACAGGGGATGGGGGTCGAAGGGCTTGCTCTTCAGCTCCGGGTGGAACTGAACGCCGACGAACCAGGGGTGGTCGGGGCGCTCGACGATCTCGGGCAGGGTGCCGTCGGGCGACATGCCGCTGAACACCAGCCCGCCCTGCTCCAGCGCGGGCTGGTAGCCGGTGTTCACCTCGAAGCGGTGGCGGTGGCGTTCGCTGATCGTCGTCGCGCCATAGATCGACGACACGACCGAGTTGCCGTCGAGGCGCGCCTCGTACGCGCCAAGCCGCATCGTGCCGCCCAGGTCGCCTTGCGCCTCGCGCTTCTCCAGCCCGTCGCGGCCCATCCATTCGGTGATGAGGCCCACCACCGGCTCGGGCGTGGGGCCGAATTCGGTCGAGCTGGCCGCGGCGATGCCGGCCAGGTCGCGCGCGCCCTCGACGCAGGCCATCTGCATCCCGAAGCAGATCCCGAGATAGGGCACGCGGCGTTCGCGGGCGAAGCGGACGGACGCGATCTTGCCCTCCGCGCCGCGCTCGCCGAACGCACCGGGCACCAGGATCGCGTGGCACGGTTCCAGCGCGGCGGCGACGTCGGTGTCCTCGCCCTCGAACAGCTCCGCGTCGATCCAGCGGATATCGACCTTGACCCGGTTGGCGATGCCACCGTGGACCAGCGCCTCGTTGAGCGACTTGTAGGCGTCCTGCAGCCCGACATATTTGCCGACCACGCCGACGGTGACCTCGCCTTCCGGGTTGGTCAGCCGATCGACGATGTCGGTCCAGCGGGAAAGGTCGGGCGCGGCGTCCGGCTCGATGCCGAAGGCGCGCAGCACCTCTCCGTCCAGCCCCTCCGCGTGATATTGCAGCGGCACGGCGTAGATGCTCTTGGCGTCCAGGGCGGGAATGACGGCGGACGCGGGCACGTTGCAGAACAGCGCGATCTTGGCGCGCTCGGACGCGGGCAGCGGCTGTTCGCAGCGGCACACCAGCACGTCGGGCTGGACGCCCAGCGCGGCGAGCTCGCGCACCGAATGCTGCGTCGGCTTGGTCTTGAGTTCGCCGGCGGCCGCGATGAACGGCACCAGCGTGACGTGGATGGAGATGGCGTTGCCGCGCCCCTCCTCGTTCTTGAGCTGACGGATCGACTCGATGAAGGGCAGCGACTCGATGTCACCCACCGTGCCGCCGATCTCGCACAGCACGAAGTCGAGGTCGTCCGTCTCCGCGCGCGCGAACGCCTTGATCGCATCCGTCACGTGCGGGATGACCTGCACCGTCGCGCCCAGATAGTCGCCGCGCCGCTCGCGCTCGATGATCTGCTTGTAGATGCGCCCCGATGTCACATTGTCCGATTGGCGCGACGCGACGCCGGTGAAGCGTTCGTAGTGACCCAGGTCGAGGTCCGTCTCCGCGCCGTCGTCGGTCACATAGACTTCGCCGTGCTGGTACGGGCTCATCGTGCCCGGATCGACGTTGAGATAGGGATCGAACTTGCGGATGC
>CAXTWJ010000020.1:0-17424 GCA_964247925.1 uncultured Sphingomonas sp. | reverse complement strand
GTCGCGGGAACGGTCGTTCATCGCGTGCCTTCTTGATTCTGGCGACGTGACCGGACCCGTTAGAAAGGTCGACGCGACCCGCTAACGTGTCTGTAAACCCACTAACGAACGAAAGGGGCTATTTCCCCGTTCGGGCGGCGACGCGCCGACCGGATCCGCTGGTGCGGCCACCGTGCGGCTCGCCGATAGGGCGGATGCCATTCCTCCAGATTTTCGCGGTCCCATAGCTTGCGGGCCATCCAACGTCGTTGGCTCCGGAGCGGCTGCGACACTCACGCGCAGTGCACGATGGACAGCGCGAGCAGGCAGGCGGATACGTCAGCAATGGTCGGAGATGTCGCTGACAATAGAAAGGCCACCGCTACCGGCGCGGTCACCATAGGGAGGGCCGATCCCAGTTGAGCCTGCGCTTCTCCGATCACGGCCCGGGATTCCCGGAGCAACTCGTCGACGCCCTGCTCAAAGGTGACGTAGTGTTCCTGTGCGGCGCCGGCGTAAGCGCGCCGCAGCTGCCTGGCTTCGGCGGCCTAGTGCGCCAGACCTTCGCAGAGCTGAACGTGGAGATGATCCCCTCCGAGGCAAGATCGTTCAAGGAATACCGCTTCGAGGAGGCTTTGGGATCCCTCAGCCGCAGGGTCGTCGATCCCGAGGAGATGATCCGCTCGGTCGTCCGACAGCTGCAGACGCCGGAAGACGCCGACCTCTCGCACCACCGCACGATCCTCCGGCTGTCGCGCGGCCTCGACAATCGGCCGGTGATCGTCACCACCAACTTTGACACTCTCATCGAGCGCGCGCTGCTCGAGATTGAGAACGCGCAAAAGGTGCGAGCCTTCAGCTCCGCAGGGCAGGACCTGCCTTTGCCGGGGACCGCGGGATTTAGCGGCATCATCCACATACACGGGCGCATCGCGGACGACGCGGTCGGCGTCGAGCAGACGCCTCTCGTCCTGACCAGCGCGGACTACGGCGACGCATACATGCGTGCGGGATGGGCATCCCGCTTCCTGTTCGACCTTTGCCGCTGCAGGACGGTGGTGCTGGTCGGCTACAGCGCTGGGGACGCGCCGGTCCGATACTTCCTCAACGTGCTGGATGCGGACCGCCATCGCTTCCCTGACCTACGGCCGGTCTACGCGATCGACGGGGTGGTCGATCGGGACCAGGAAGACGAACGGTGGGCCGCGCTGGCGGTGACGCTCGTCCCCTACGAACTCGTCCCCGACGCGGAGGGCGAGCCCAAGAGCCACGCGGCGCTCTGGCCCGACCTCGAGCGGCTGGCCGACCTTGTCGAACGGCCGAGGCCGACGCGCCGTGACTGGGCGATCGGTCTGCTCTCGAATCCCGTCGCCGAGACCAGCCCCGACGACCTCGACCACGCCGCCTGGCTTTTTGCGGGCCGGCGCGATCTCTGGTCGATCGCCATCGCCACGGTGCGGGACCGCGCCTGGCTCAACTTCTTCGCGGACCGCAAGCTCTGGAGCGAACGCGACGCCCCCTGGATCGTCGCGGCTTGGATCGCGAGGGACCTGCAATCGGTCGACCGGCTACGCTGCGCCATAGACTGGCAGCCCCGGCTCGGTCGGACCTTCAACCAAGAGCTCGCTCGCCGTCTCGGTCCGGCCGAAGCGCTCCCGCTCCCCTGGCTGAGGTTTTGGCGGCTGGTCGCCATGGCGAACGCCGAGAGCCACGGCGAGATGGAGGAGCGCGCCTATTCGTTGATGGCGACGCTGCAAGGGCCGGTGGCGTTCGGATCGGACGTGGAGCGCGCCACGCGTCTCCTCACCCCGCGGCTCGAGCTGCGCTCAAGCGCCGGCTTGCCCCAGGACGACGTCGCGCCGGATCGGCCCCGGCGCCTGTCGGACTTCTGCTGGCCCCGCCTCACGGTCCCGGACCAAGGAGGCGCAACCGAAATCGTGCAGGCGCTTGCCGCCGCGCCCGGCCCACTGCACACCCTCGAGATCGCCACCTCGCAACTCAGGTCCGCGGTCGCGCTGTCGGTCGATGCCGGGATGCTGGAGGGGGACGTGGATCCGAGCGAATACTCGGTCCCGTCGGTCGAGCCTCACGGCCAGAACGAGCACCATGACGGCCCGATCTTCCTTGTGGAGCTCATCGCCCGCGTCCTCGCTGCGGCCACAGCGCAAGACCGCGACGCAGTTCGAGCCATCGCGGCCGGATGGCGGTCGTTCCCCGGCATTCTCGGGCTGCGGCTGCTGCTCCACGCCCTTCGGGATCCTGCGCTCTTCTCGGCTGACGAGGCGTTCGGCTCGATCATCGAGATGCCGATCGCGGCGTTCTGGACTATCAAGCGCGAACTGGCGCTGGTCATCCGCGATCGCGGGGCGGAGGCGGATCCAGACCTAGCGGCGCGGGTCGAGGCGCGCACGCTCGCGGAGGGGCCCGCCTACTATTCGCGCTTCCCGAGGGAGCAGGGTCAGGCCGACTGGCGCAGCCATGCGCTCGACGCGGCGATCTGGCTCAGGCTCAACATGTTCGCGGCGGCCGGTCGGCTCTCGGCGAACGGCGCCGCTGAACTCGCCGCGATACGCAAGCGTCGGACATATCTCGACCGCGAGGTCATCGAAGAGGACTTTTTCGGGTCCTATTCGACCGGTGTCCGCCTCGTGGTGGGGGATGCGCAACCCATCATCGACGCTGCCGACGACTACATACTACAAGAACACCGAGATCTCATAAACATAAAAAACATCGAGAAGCAGCAGGGGTGGAGCGCCTTCTGTCGCTCGGATCCGCGCGGCGCCTTCGACACACTCAGGGAAGCCCCGCTAGACGACGCCAACGTCCCTTTGTGGCGCAACCTCCTCAGTGCCCTCTCCTTTCCCGAAGGCGATGCGGATCCCGACCGGCGGGCGCTCGTCATCGCCGTGTTCGGGACGCTCGAGCCCGCGTCGGCCGCCTTCCTCGAGCAGGTCGTGGACCGGCTCGCGGACCTATACTGGTCCGCACCCCGTCGCGCCGAGCCGGCGATCGCCGCGTGGTGGCAGCGGCTATTCGCAGCCGCCGTGTCGGGCGATACACGGCCGCTGGCCCCGACGCGCAGCCTCTACGGCGACCTCATCAACACGCCCGGCGGCCGGCTCACGCAAGCGGCGCTGATCGACGTCGACGGGTTCCGGAAGGCCGGGAATCCTGTCCCGCAACCGCTGCTCGACGCGGTCACGATCGCCGCGGAAGCGCCGGGGCGGCAGGGCGCGATGGCGCGGGGCGCGCTAGTCTACGCGGCCGGCTTCGTGCTGACCCTGGAGGGGTTGGACGTAACCGCACGTCTCGGGCAGGCGCTCTCCGGCGGCGACGAGGAGGGCGTGGCGCTCAGGGACCTGCTCGTGACAAGCTCGCAGCTCTCGTCAGTCACGTCGCGGACGTTCCCAGCCGCGATCCTACGCGGCCTCGCCGAGCTCACCGGGCAGGAGCGCGAGCTATCCCACGCCGCGGCGAAGATCATCGGACCCGCCATCTCGATCGTGCGGGGCGAGAAGACCGAGGCCGAATGGGGCGTCAGCCTAGCCGATGTCGCCGGCGCCCTTTGCACGGGGCCGACCGCGCTCAGGACCGGGGCGGCCGACCTGCTCACGCAGTGGATCCACCAGATCGACGGCGACCGCGCCACCACATGGCGCACTGGGATCGGCCCGATGCTCGACCAGGTCTGGCCACGCGAGCGCAGGCTTGCCGAGCACGGTCTTAGCCGGAGCTTCGCCGACGTCGCGGTGTCGAGCGGCGCGGCCTTCCCCGAGGCCTTGCGCCAGCTCCTCCCGTTCATCACTCTGCTTGAAGGGCACGGCGGCACCTTCAGCATCGACCGCTCCACCGCACCGGACGAATTTCCGGACGAGACCCTCGTCCTGCTCTGGCGGCTCTTCGGTCCCGGGACGACGAGCGACCTCCACGGCGTGCCCAAGATCCTCGAGCGCCTCGTCGCCGCGCGTCCCGCGATCGAGACAGACCGGCGCCTTCAATGGCTCGATCAGCAAGCCGTCCGGTATGACTGATCGGTCGGCGGACCGGGTCACGATCACGAGCGTTGACCCGACGCTTCCCCTTGCCGAGCAGAAGGCGTTGATCGCCGACGCCGGCCGACGCAGGCATCTCAGCTGGGGCATGGACTTCGACAGCCGGGCGCATTCGCTCGACCCCAACATCCCGGAAGAGTGGGACGAGCAGGTCAAGGAGCTGCACCGGGAGAACCTCGTCTCCGCCCGCGCGGGCATGGCGCGCGAGTTCGGCGAACAGGCCATCGACGCCAAGATCGAGAACTTCGTCGCGATGGGAGCCAAGCCGTTCTCGGTGCTCGCCCACCACAATGCGCTGTTCCACCAGGTGAGGCCGGCCTTCGTCATCGGCGCCTACTACCCGGCGCTGGTCGGGGCATGCGCGCTCGGCGAGAGGATCCTCAACCACCTCGTCCTCGACATGCGCGGCCACTTCACAGGCACGCGGGCCTATCCGAAGGTGCATGCGAAGAAGTCGTTCGACGACTGGCGCGTCCCGATCGACGCGCTCGAGAACTGGAACATCCTGCTGCCGCAGGCCGTCACCGAGTTCCGCGCCCTAATGAACCTCCGCCACCGTTCGATCCACTTCAACCCCTCGACGACCCAGAACCTCCGCGAGCATGCGCTGGCCGCCGTCGTCCACATGCGGACGATCATCGAGCAGCAGTTCGCGAGCCACGCCCTGCGGCCGTGGTTCATCCCGAACACGATCGGCCAGATCTTCATCCGCAAAGATTGGGAATCCAATCCCTACGTGCAGGCCTACTATCTCCCGAATTGCCCGTTCGTCGGACCGCTCTTCGGCATGGCGCCGGGACCTCGCGGATGGCAGTTCTACGACCAGGCCGACAATGGCGATGGCGAGTGGTCCGACGAGGAGTTCGCCGCCGCCTACAACGACCGCGATCCAGCGGACGTGGCAGGATCGCCAGGCGGAAAGGTAGACCCTCAACCGTAGGAGCGGCAGGCGGGAGGAGCTTTGTGCCGATGCCTCACCGGCCACCACGAGCGGAAAGAGGCCGACTACAGACCGACATGACGCCGGCGGGCGTCGAAAGCCCTAGGACCCCTGTTACATCCGGTAGCCTTCTGGAGTGTCCCCAACATGGTGGGGAACAAGGAAGGATATGTTCATGACCCAAGACGACGAGACCGTGAACCGCTTCGCCATCGCCATCGCCGAGCTGATGCGGGAAGGGCTCGACCCGGAGTTCGCCGAGGACAGCGCCTCGCTCGTGTTCGTGGCGGGTCCGCCGCTCGACGGAGCCAAACTCGACGAGTGGACGATCAACGCCAAGGAGTGCCAGCACGACATCATCTACCTAACCTTTGTGCCCGGGCGCGAACGCTTCGGTCCGACGAGCGTCGCCGTCTTCGCCGAGAGGTGGGGCGCCGTGTTCCGCTGGATCGACTGCGAGCTCTGGGCCCTAAGGGACGGCGGTCCGGTCCTCGCGATGCCGAAGGGCCTCAACGTCTGCTTCTCGCATGACGGCAAGGCGCTGATCTCTCATCCGACGCGGCCCGCAAAGTCACTGCGCAACGGCGTGCTCCGTGCGCGGCAGCTCCTGCTTCGCGCCGCACGGTCGGTGACCGACGAGCAGGTCAGCAAGGTCGATATGGAGTGGAAGCGCGCCGCCTGAACACGTCACGCCGGCTTGCGCCCCTGACGGCCAGGCCGGCGTCCGACCGACTCCCTTCTTCGTCGATCGGCGGCTCCAGCATAACGCCTATAATCGCGGCGCTCCTAACGAAGCATGGATGGCCCGGGTTAACGGGCGGCTCAACGCACCGTCCGCGCAACATGGCGGCCTGGGCCTTCTTCGACATGGGGGCCTCCCTCGCTGTGGGGCAGGGTTTCGGAACGTGATGCGGGCCGGATGCCCGGGTCGGGCCGGACGGAATGACGTGTCGGCCAGCCTATGGCCTCAGCGCGTCCAGGGCATCCGAAAGGGCGTCGAGCCGGTCTCGACGACCAGCGTCTGGCCGAGGGATGGCGACGGCGGATCCTCGATGGTCGTTATCCGCCAGTCGCGTCCGCGCAGCGCGGCGTGGTCGACGACCTCGCCGGCCGTCCTGCCAACGCATGCCGTCGCAAGGGTTTCCGGAAGTCGGTGATCCAGTTCGATCCTCAGCACGCCGAACAGCGTCTCGAACCTGACCGACCCTATCCGGGCCTCGATCTCAAGCGAATGTCCGACGACGTCCAGGCACGCCCAGTCGTCGCCCGACTTCATGAAGATCGTCCCGTGGCCGAAGCCGCGAACGCGGACGGCCTTCCGATCGCCGGACGACGTGCTCACCACGAACTGCCGGTATGGCTCCCGGACACGCTGGAACTGGGCGACCGGGCGGAACGAGAGGGCCGGTGCACGCGGCCACCTCGGCGCAGGCGCAATCAGAGCGAGCAGTCGATCGATCGACTCACCCTGCGATGCGACGAACGATAGAAGGAAGTGCGACGCCGAGCGCACGTTCTTCCCGATCTCGTCCTGGAAGATTTCGCGCACCGATCCTGCGTCGTCGCGGCGCACCTCGCCCAGCCGTCCGCGAGCCTCCATGCGCGCATCCCTGATGCGGCGCCTGTCCGCGGCCGTCGTCAGATCGGTGTGGCGATACGTCCTCACGGCAGCGTCTCCAACGCGGTCTTAATGTTTTCCGGACCGCCGATCACGCCTGCCGCTCCGCAGTGGCATAGCGCTCGCGCCAGGTGACCCTCTCGATGACCGGGCCGAGCGACTTCGGCCGCGCGTCGGCGGAGTAGACGTGGCCAGCCAGCCACCACTCCTCCTCGGTGCGGCGCGCGTCGGGCACCTCGCGCCACCAGCATTTGGGGTTCCCGTCGGCGTCCCAGCGGTAGCCACGCAGACGCAGCTCGTCCTTGAGCTCGAACGCGGCGCCCACGGCGCGGAAGCGCCAGCTCGGCGCACGCGCCGTCGCCAGCATCTCGGCGAGCGCCGTGGTGCCGCCCGGAAACCGGTGCCGCAGGATCTCGATCACCGCGTCGACGTCGTCACCGGCGCGATGGGCCCGGGGAAAACCCCCGCTTGCCCCCACCCCCCCCCCCCCCCCCGGCCCGCCCCGCCCCCCGACGCGCCAGTCGACATCGTTGCAGCTGCAGGCCCAGGCGAGGCCCGACGCCTCGGGCAGCCGCCGCTCGACGTGCGCGCGGTCGAACCTGGCGTTGTGCGCGCAGACGAAGTCGGCGGACCTGAGCAGGCGCACCGCCGCCTCATCGTCGATGACCTTGCCGGCGACGTCCTCGTCGGTGATCCCGGTGAGGCGCACGATGTCCTCGGGCAGCTCGCGACAGGGATCCTCCAGCCACGAATACGGTCGGTCGATCTTGACGACGACGCCGTCCGGATCGGCCCGGAAACGCCGGAGCGCCAGCTCGATGACGACGTCGTCGCTGCCGATGCCGGTGGTCTCGACGTCCACCACGACGCCGACCGTCGTGTCGACGCGTCCGCCGACGCCGGTCTCGCCCTCGCGGACGTCGAGACGGCGCAGCAGCCGGTAGTCGTCGTCGCCGTTCACCGCGCACAGCTTGTGCGTCTCAGGAATCAAGTCCTGCATGGGTCCTCCATGATCTGGTGGAGACCGGCTCCCGAAACCTGACCCGCCTGCAGCGGAGGCGGGTCAGATGACGGGAGGGGTCAGCCGAGGAAGCGCTGCTCGATGTTGAGGTCGAGACCCGAGGCCATCGGCGAGGCCGGGTCGCCCGCGATGATCGCCAGCGTGTCGCAGATCGCGTCCGAGACCAGCGCGGCGACGAGCGGATCGCCCGGATCGAAGCCCTCGACGATGTTCGCATCCGCGCAGGCGGCGCCCATCCGGCAGTAGAGCCGGCCGGCGATCTCCGCCTCTTCCGTCGCGAGGGACGCGTGGAAGGCCTGAACGGTCTCGAAGCCGTCGTTCGAGACGACCGTGGCCGTGAAGAGGCGGAGCCTCTCCTGCGGCTCGCGCGCGAACGGCAGCACGTTCGAGCGGCCGCGATCCGCGCGGCTGTCGACATCCGGCCGGACGCCGACCGCCAGGTCGCCCCCGTAGTCATCCGCGTCGTCGTCCGCGATCAGGGCGTCGATGGCCCCGGGATCGGCGTCGAGACCCAGCGACAGGCCGTGGATGAGGACGCCGCGCAGGCATGCGTCACGGTCGAGGCACGCCTCGACAGCCGTCATTCCGCCGAACAGCGTCCGCGGCGCCAGCATCCAGCTCATCGGGTCGTGGGCGACCGCCTCGCGCTGGAAACGCCCGGCCGCCTCCACCGCAACGAGGGCGATGCGGCAGATCGCACGTCGGGTGGTGACGACGACCGCGTCGCCGGGATGATCGTCGTCGAGCGGGTCGAGGACGCCGGTCGCCGCCGAGGGGTTGATCGCCTGGGGCGGACGGAAGTGCGCGGTGGATGCCCGTGCGCTCGTCAGGGGAGCCGTCATAACTGTCATGGCCATACTCCGGTCGCTCTGGGACGGACGTCCGGGGCATGCGACCGAGCCCCGGCGGCTCCAATATGCGAGGCGACCAACTATATTTCAACGGTTCGCGAAATATCGGATGAAAAGGGACGCGGTTGGCCCATATGTCCTCTTGAGGTTGCCGACCATGCGCGAGCGCCTAGAATGACGGGGTGAACAGAATGAAGGCCATGCAGGTGATGTCGGCGCTCTCGCAACCGACCCGGCTCGACGTCTTCACGCGGCTGGTGGCCGCGCTGCCAGACGGGATGGCGGCCGGCGACCTCGCGACGGCCACGAAGGCCGCGCCCAGCGCGATGAGCGCGCATCTCGCCATCCTCTCGCGCGCCGGGCTCGTGAAGTCGGCCAAGGTCGGGCGAAGCGTCGTCTACCGCGCGGCGACCAAGCCGCTGGACGAGCTGCTGGAGTTCCTGTCGGACGTCCGCTCCGCCGACACCAAGGACCGAGCTGAACTCTGACGTCGCCATGCCAATATCGAAGGAACGCGGGATCACAGACGCCACGACCGCTTCCGCAGGACATTGACCTGCAAGGCGAGATATGTAGACATAGTAACGTGAGACGCCGCCGCCCCTCTCCGCAGACGATCCTCGTGCTGCGTGAACTGCTCAGCCGATCCACCGAGTGGAGGTATGGCTACGACCTGATCAGGCAATTGGGGCTACGATCAGGCACGCTGTATCCGGTATTGATGCGGATGGCCGACAAGGGGCTGCTCGAGTCCACGTGGCACGAGTCCGACCGTCCCGGCGCCCCGCCGCGTCATGCCTATCGCCTCACGCGGTCGGGAGTCGCCTACGCCACGGCCGAAGTGGATGCGGCCGTGGTCGAGGACCGGAGCGATTGGGCTCCCGCGTGACACGCCTTTCGCTCCTCCTGTGCGGCGTGGCCAGCCGTATCCTGCCCGCTGCGAGACGTCCCTGGGCAGATGCCATGATCGCAGAGGTGTCCCAAGCGGACGACGACCGGGCGGCGCTTAGCTTCGCCAGTGGATGTGTGCTTACGGCCCTGCGGGAACGCGCGCGCGACGTGGAGACGCTGACCTGCGCCGGACTGTGGTCGGTCGCCTTGCTCACCGCACTCTACGCGATCGACGGACTTCGCTGCGCGGCACGCGGACTGGCAGTGCTGATGGGCGCCCATGACGGCATGGTCGCCCAACTCGTCCGGCTCGGCGCACCGCCGTCGGTGATCGCGGCCTACGAAGCGGCGCGTCCCATCGTGGTTGGATGCCTCGCCGCCCTAGCCTGCGCGCAGTTCGCCACCGCCTGGTTCCTGAGCCGCGGCCAGATGCGGCGGTTCCTGATCGCATGGAGCGCCGCGTTCCTGGTCGCTGGCCTCGCGGTGGTGATCCAGTTGTCGGTCATATGGACCCTGGATGGCGTGCCATCCGAATTCCACGCGCTGCTTGCTCAAGCGATAGCCGTGCCGGGACTGTTCGCGTGGTCCGAGAGCCATCGGAGAAAAAGTCACAGGGGGTCAATATGACGACGATGCAAATTGTTACCGCACTTATGTTGTGCGCGACCATCGCGGGCATCGGCGAGGCCCGCTCCAGAACGTCGAGGGCCGAGACGGTCATCGCCGCGTCCAAGCGCGCGACGGGGGGCGCCGCGTGGGACAGGCCGCAGGGCTGCGTCGAGCGGGGGACCCACGCCGATGGCGCAATCAGCTACCTGACCCGCTTCAGCCTGCGCGGCTATGGCATGCGCACCGATGGCGATCGGGGCGGAACGGTCCGCTCGATGGGGTTCGACGGCAGGACGAGGTGGCAGTCAGCTGGTCCCGACAAGGTGGAGGCCGGGTCCGACGCGGCGTCGATGCAGGAGGGGATCGTAACGAACTACCTCAGCATCAACGGCTTCTTCTTCCCCGACCGCTTCCCGGCCTCGTTCGAATACGTCCGTTCGGCGACGGAGGGCGCGCGTCAGTTCGACGTGCTCGCGATCACGCCCCGAGGAGGCCGCCCGCTCGAGGTGTGGTTCGACCGCCGCACCCATCTGATCCAGCGGGTGGTCGACACCCAGGGCACGCCGGCGGTCAGGGTGGAGGCTGGCGACTACCGTCGTGGTGCGGGCGGCCTCACGGTCGCCTACCGGCTGGACGTCTTCGGGCCGGACGGCTCGGTGATGGATCGGGGCAGGGTCGCCTCGTTCCGATGCGGGCAAGTCGATCCGACGGTCTTCTCACCGCCGATGGCGCGCTGAGATGAAGGACATGTGCATGCATCGAAGCGTGTTCGTCGCACTGCTTGCCCTCGCCGCCCTCCCCCAGCCGTCGATCGGGCAGACCGCGACGGAAGGCGCATCAGGCGCGGTTGCGAGCGAGCGGACATCCACCCGCGAGCTGGTCCGGCGGACCCGTGCCGGCGATGCCCATGCCGCCGACCTCCTCGGTGCGCGCCTTGCGCCGGCGACCGCGGGTTCCAGCGCATCGGCATCTCGGCAGATCGAGACACATACCGTCTTCCTCTACGCGCCCTCCGTCGGAGCGGGCAGCCAACCGGCACTAGGGCCGGTGGACGTGCCCAACACCCGACGGGCGCGACAGGCCGAGCGATCACGCATGCCTCCCACCGGATCAGTCGATGTGCCACTGGAGCATTCGGTAGCCGCAGAGCTGCCCGAGATCGTCAGGATCATCGCACCCCTGATCGGTCGGGCGGGCGGCCCCGGCATCGGCGCCGATGCGATCGTCGCCCGCCTGACTGCGAGCGGAGACGTGAGCAACACGCCAGACGGCGACGTCTTCCCGAGCAGCATTCGGCGCTGGACGCAGCACTGCGGAGGCAAGGGCGCGCAGCTTGCAGAGATGACCTATTGCAGGAGAGCGACCGGTTCCTTCGACCAGGTGGTCATCGACTCGTTCGGCATGTGGCAGTCGATCACGAACAAGACGTGCGGTGATTGCACCGCGCGTTATGCCGAGCGAAACCGCCCGTTCACCCTCGACGCCCTCACCCGGCAGCTTGCCGCGATCGGCTACATCGATGGCGGTCCGGTGGGGACGCCGGACCGCTTGCTCGGTATGCTAACGCCAAGCAACCGCCTATTCACGAGCCAAGGGCCGGGCCCGTTGCTGGTAGTGCAGCACGACACGCCCCAGGCTCCCGGCAACGCTTCCTACGTGCGGCGCATCGTCATGTTCTTCTCGCACGACGACTGACGGTTGCTGCCGGCCTCCCGCCTGTGTCGCTTGTCAGAGCGGAGCGAAGCACTCGCATCGTTGTGCGTTCGCGCCACAGTAGCGCGAGCTTTTCCACACACGCCCTCCATTGTCGCGTGATGTGAACGTCAGGCGATAGGGCGAGAAACCGTTACGTTTCAAAAACGCAATGCTCAGGCCCTTCGCGTCATCGGCAACCCTCCGTGCAGCCTGCATCGCCCCATCCGTTTCGATCGACGCCGGATGGTTCCCCATCGCGTGTATCTTGATGTCCTCGTATGTTGCGCGTGCCTTCTCCTCGGCTGCTTGCGCGTACCGGTCTTCGCTGACGAGAGCGATCCCGGTGGACGTCAGCGCACTCAGTCGTTCCGTTGCACCGACCCGGGCGAGACAGAGCTTTTCCGCGTCAGGAGGTGGCGAACCGCAAGCGCTGCTCGCGAACACGAATGGAAGCGAGATCACAAAATTCTTCACTGGCTCAGGCTGTAGGATGGGCGAGTTCCGGTCAACATCCCTTTCGAATGCTCGCCCTCGTGAGTTGCAGCCGAAACAGAGCAGATTGGCAGACGGAGCCCACATTCAAACGCAAACAACGTAAAGACAAGGTCAACCTGCCGTCCCTGATCAAGATGTAGAGAGGCGATCAATGAACCGGTGCGCTGTCATTGCCGTGACGCTTGTTACCACCTGTTTCGCGGGTTGCGACATGATGCCCGAATCGATCGCGGGGCATCGCGATGCGCCGACCCGCTACCGCCTGACCGCGACAGTCGACACGCCAGAGGGCGAGCGGTCGGGATCGGGCGTCATCCAGGTGCAGTGGTCCTCGGGCGGCGGCGCCTGGGGCCCGACGCAGGGCGGATCGATCACCATCCAGGGCGATGCGGTGCAAGTCGACCTGCCGCGCGGGCGCAAGCTGTTCGTGTTGCTGACCGCGCCGGGCAGCTACGAATGGTTGGCCTGGGCGCTGCAGGCGGCCTACCGCAACGCCGCCGACCCCGCCGGCGAGAGCCACGACGTGCGCCCGCTGCCCCGCCGCTACACGAACGTCAGCGGCGAGTCGGTCGATAACTGGTCCTACTTCGTCACGTTCGACGACCCGCAGGCGCCGATGTCCATGCGCCAGGTCGATCCGGACAACCTCCGTGCGTCCTTCGGCAAGGGCTACACGATGCGAGGCCTGACGGTGCAGATCACCGAGGCGCCGATCACACGCGGGATCGAACGGACGCTACCATGGGTTAAAACGTCCGACTGGCCGATCGACCGTGAACACCAGGCGCTCAAGGATACCCCGATCTGGGGCTTGGTTGTCGAGCAATCCTTTTCGAGAGATCGGTGAGCGGTGAGCCGCGCTGTCTTCCTCTTCATCCTGGCCGCGGGTCTCACCGGTTGCGACAAGCTGCCCGAAGCGATCGCGGGGCATCGCGATCCGCCGACCCGCTACCGGCTGACCACGACGGTTGCCACGCCAGAGGGTGAAGCGAGTGAACTGCGCCTGGCTTTGTTATCTGTGAAGAAGTCGATCGCATCGCAACCAGCTTTCAATGTTCGTCAGCCATGTCTCGTCGGGTTTGGGCGGAGGTCGGTGTGAATTTTCTCGTAAGTCTCCTGAAGATTGGCACGTATCTTCAATGGATCGCGATGGGGACGATCATCGCGGTGGGCGCAGGCATTGTTCTACGCGGCCTCCAACTCAGGAATCGTGTCTTGGCGGGGCTTGGTCTCGCTGTCGGCTTGTCCCCGGTCTTGGTGCCGATGGCGTTGAACAGATCGTCCGAGAGCGGTCGTGAGGAGCGGCGAGCAGCAGTTGCCGCGATACCTCGAGAGGCGCTTGCTGGCGCCTACCCCCGTCAGATGGTTTTCCGCGGCGAACTGGCATGGCCCGACGTCGCGCGGCTAATGGTGTTGACCGATCTCGATCAGGTGTTGGTCCAGAACAGCAACGGCACCATCTGGTATTCGCGGCCGGATCATAGCGATCGGTGCCGCACGGCCGCGCGCGCGGCGGGCCGCAGTGGTGATCCCCTCGAACCGCATCTCCGGCAGACACAAGGTCGCCTGTCACGGTCGGAACGATGGAAGGCGGAACGGATTGACCTGATCGCGCAGATGGATAATCGCCTGATTGCAGGGCAGATCCTCAAACGATGCGGCCCGACCGAGCGACACGCGTTCAAATTGTCGGCAACCTACCTGCTCGCCCGCACAGATGGCAGCGTAACGCACCGCGCGCAGGATCGCCGTGCCATACCGCAAGCAATCCAGATCGACTTGATTGAGAGCGGGCGAGAACACTTGGTCTACTACGACGAGATGCCAGTCGCAGACGCCAAGTTCAGTGCTTTGTCATTACCGCTGGACTCACCGAAATACTCCTGTTCGGCAGGTTTCGACGACGCCCAAGTGATAGCGAATGTGCTCGATGCCGCGCGCGAACCGAGTCGAAACGATGCACTGATGGCGCGTGGGGGAGCACGCGATACGTGCGTTCAATCACGTGCCCCAGTATAACTACGAACCGGTATCCGTTCGCTTTTCTACGCTGGTGGACACGCCGGACGGCGAGCGGTCCGAATCCAGCGTCACCGAGGTTCAGCCGGTGCGATGCAGGTAAGCGCCGGCTCCTCACCGTCGGAGGTCTGATGGGGTCTAGCGCTGGCCTTCCAGCGGACACCTGGCCGACGATCACGCTCGCCGCGCCACCACTACGATACCGTCTTCCACACATTGCCAAGCGTAAATGTCTTAAGCTGAAGGCAGCACCAATGAGCACGTTCGATAGCAAACGGCTGGGTGGCCACCGACGCGATGGGAGAAGGGGATTGCTGCTCCTTGCGTCGTTGGCGGCATGCCTGACGGGGTGCGACAAGGCTCCGACGCAACCCATGCACACCGGACCCACCTACCACTTCCTGATCGGCCCGAACGCGAATCTATCCGGAGAGGTCCTCCGTCGGACTCTCGTGGATATCCCATCGCGATACATCGAGTTGGATCGAGAGCCGTCTAAAGATCCGATCCATCTCGCAAGTGTCACTCTCACCTATCACTATCCCGATCGCCGACCTGTCCGGCGAGATCAACTCGCAATGCCGGGCGTCGTGATCGCAAGTTTCGGTTGGGAGCCGCCCGGCTCGGTGAAACGGCGTATCGATGGGACATGGTCGAACTACTATTCGAAATACATGATCAAGCGCCCGGGCAGCTATGGTCTCAACGCCGCCACTGGTTCCGACGGCATCGACACCTCGATCCTCTTCTACTCGATCGAAGACGAGGTGATGATCGAATGCCAGAGGATCTTCGACGAGCCTCTTCGTTCTTGTAAGCTGACAGCTAAGATAAGGCCCTTCTTATACGAAGAATTGAGTTTCAGCGCCGCTCTACTTCCGCAGTGGCGAAACGTGATGCGGAGCTCGGCATCGCTGATCCAAGTAAGGGGCGAGACGTAGCCGGTAGCTCCAGATCAGAGGTATTGACCATCCGATCAAAGCTGACGCGGACAGCTCCCGGAGCTGAGAAGGACTGGGTGCAAGCTCGCCGGTTGCGGTTGAATGGGCCTGAAGTCCTGTTTCGGAGACTTGGGTGCGGGCGGCCTACGTCCTCCGCCGTGCGTCAGGTGGCAAGGCTTTGCGAGTGCAGGTGCGTGTCCCCGCGAGGTGAAGCGAGCACCACGTCCCCGATGCAGACGCCTCGAGTTCTGAACTACAATCCGACACGAAGCTCGCCCCAAGTGCGGCTACGAGATCACGCCACCTTCTCGCGCTCGACGATCTAGCCTGCGTTCACAGCCCTGATGATGCCCGAACAATATTGCGGCCACGCAGACGACAATCGGGACCAGGAAGTGCAGCCCGGCCAGAAACGCCCAGACGACTCCTCCGAGCGGATCGTTCGAGGACGTGCGGTAAAACTCGACAGCGGATGGGCCAACGATGGGCACTGCCAAAGCACCGACGATCAATGACGTTCTGACAATGCGGTGGGCTTGTCGCCCGACGACACTGCCAGCTGCAAACCCGAGAGTGCCCGCGATCGCCGATTGCACGATGATGTCAGGGATGGGCACTCTACAAGCGTAGAGGCAGCGGATTAAACGAGACTTAACGCGTGCTTCGAGATCGTCGTCCGCGGCTACTCCCTCAAGGAAAAGCGGAAGGAAGGGGAGCTCATGATGCTTCCCGACGACCTGATCGTCCCCCGACTCTTCGGCATCCGGAGGATCTGGTGGAACGGCGCGGTCCAGGGCGTTTCGGCCGCGACGGACGACCTCGACGTATCGTCCACGGCGGGCGTCTGCCGACCACGATCAGACCTTGCGCCGGCGAGAGACGTCAGCCCCATCGAATTTCGCGGCCGGGCGCGCTATCCCGTCAGAGTGCTGCAGATGCCCTCCTCCTGGCGGTTCGACACGCCCGGCGCGATGACGCCCAGGGCGGTCGACGCGTTCAACGACCTCGTCCACAAGATCGCGGCGCAGGGCGAGACCTGGAACCTGATCGAGCTGTTCAAGGCGAAGTTCGCCGGAAGCTGGTCGCGCAGCTCGAGCGAGAGCTGGGCGACGTCGGACCTGCACGACCGGATGCACGAGGCTGCCGCCAACGAGCCCGTGTTCATCTCCGCATTCTGGGCCGGCTGTCAGGAAGTCGCGGCAAGAAATCCGGACATCGGCCTCCCTGGCGCGGAAGTCGTAAACCGGCTGCTGCTGGAGCACGGGTCGCCCTACGAGGTGGTGCCGCCCGCGCTGACGCTGCGCAGCCAGGCGGCCGGCGCCGTCACCGCGCCTCCTGCGCCCGACATGGGTGAGCGGGCTCGCTTACGCATCGGCGCGTCGCTGGCCGAGGCCGACCGGCTGCTGGCCGAGCGGCGGCCCCGACAGGCAGTGCAGGAGATCCTGTGGCTGCTGGAGACCGTCTCGACGGGATTTCAGGGTCAGGAGAGCGGATCCGGCACGATCGAGGGCAAATACTTCAACCGCATCGTCGGTGAACTGCGGCGCGACCACCGCGAGAAACCTTTCGCAGAGGCGCTCGGCTGGATCGTGAGGCTGCACGGCTTCCTATCGTCACCGTCGGGCGGCGGCGTCCGCCACGGCACGCAGCTTGACGACGGCATCGACGTCACGATGGACGAGGCTTTCCTCTACTGCAACCTCACCAAGAGCTACGTCCACTACCTGCTCGCCATCCTCGACAAGCGGGCGACCGCCCAGAAACCGCAGAAGGACTGGGAATGTATAACCTGCTGATGGTCGGCGCCGCAGACTACTGGACCGAGCGCGACACCGCCGAATTCGACTGGGATCGGTTCCTGCAGCACACACAGGAAGCGGTCGCCGAGCACTTCCGCCCACTCACCCCCGAGAGGATCGACGAGTTGCTGGCGATGCCCACGCTGTTCGCCGTCGAGTTCTCTGGCAACCAGGAGGTCCGCGCCCGGAATCCCAAGAACGTGGCGCATGTCGGCCGGATCGTCGAGATCAGACGCCGCGGCAATGAGGTCCAGTTCAAGTTCGAACTGGACGAGGCTGTCGGCCCGATCCCGATGGAGGTGGTCGCCCAGTCGGCCTGGGACCTCGACATCAACGTCAAGTTCAACGAGAACCACCGGTCCCACTGGGCGGTCAAGGACGTCGACCTGGTCCGGGTCCTCAGCGAGCGCGGCATCCGCATGGCCGAGGCGGTCGCGCCGGAGGTCCCGGCCGGCCTCGCGGCGCACGGCGCGCCGCCGCCCCTGCCCCACCCCCTCCTCGCCGGCGATGT